>JBDTMH010000067.1:0-19508 GCA_039934375.1 Burkholderiaceae bacterium
TGGAGCGCGCCTACAACCATGCGCTGGTGGGCAACAGCGGCGCCAACCTGATTTATGAGTCGGCCGGCATGATGGCCAGCCTGATGGGTTTCTCGCTCGAGAGCCTGATGATCGACAACGACCTGATTGGCGCGGTGCAACGCACCATCCGCGGCATCGAGGTCAATGACGAGACGATCTCGCTTGACACCATGCGCCAGGTCTGCCTGGGGGGCCCCGGCCATTACCTGGGCGCGGACCAGACCCTGAAGCTGATGCAGCGCGATTACCTGTACCCGCTGATCGGCGACCGCTCCAGCCCCAACCAGTGGGCCGAGCAGGGACGTCCTGATCTGGTCGAGAAGGCAGCCGGCAAGCTGCGCGCCATTCTGGAAAGCCATTTCCCATCGCATATCCCGGCCGACGTCGACGATGCGATCCGCCAGCGGTTTCCGGTGCGGTTACCGCGTGAGGCAATGCGGCCCCCACAGGGCTGAGCACGCGATGGCCTGGGTGCTGCATGCAACGGCCACGCGATCCGCATCGGCCGAGCTGACCGGTTGAGGGCAGACGAGGTCGGTCAGTGGACAGGCATTAACGCCAGACGCACTACATCGCGTTGGGCCGGCCGATCGCCTCGGCGGTGACCACCGCCTCCAGCAGTCCGGCATCGCTGGTGGCATTGGGCAGCAACTGCTTGCGGATCACGATGCGCACCTCGGGATTGTTCGCACCCATGGCCACCACCGCATCGTTCGCGCTCTGGCGCGCCAGCTCGGTGGCGGCGGCCAGTGCCCGTTGCGGATCGTCAAAGCGGCGCGTGCCCACGGTGGAGTGCAGCACGAAGCCTCCGCTGCCATCGCCATCGACCCGCACCGTGACGGTCTGCGCGACCACGCCGATGGCCGCGCCGACGGCGTTGGCCACCTCGCGATATTCGGGAAACACGATCTGGCAACCCAGGCGCCGGCCGACCTCGCCATAGTAGACGCTCACCGGCCCACCCACCGCCACCACCGGTATCGTCGGCGATACGCTGATCCGTGCCAGCCCCAATGTGCCGTCGCCGCCGCATACCGCACGCACCAGCTTGTCCTCGCGCACATGTTCGCCGAATGCGGTGTCAAGGATGGCGCGCGCACTCATGCGCACGGTCTCGCTCCAGACATCGCGCGCAAAGATCTCGGTGCGCTCCGGCGTCGGGAACTTCATGTCGCGCAGCCGGCAGGCCAGCTGGGTTGCCATCAACGCGGCCGGCGTCGACCAGTTGTGCTGCATGTCCAGCACATGGGCGGCATCGGACGGCGTCATCGCCGCGATCTGAACCAGCCCCTTGCGGCGCAGATTTGCCAGCGCGCGCTGCGCACTCGGTACCTGTACCAGCTTGCGCAACGGCTTGGGATGTTCGGTGACAAGCTGCAGCAGTTCCTGTTCGCGCGGGCTGAGTTCGGCCACGTGGCGCCCGGCACGGGCACCAAAGGGCAGCAGTACGAAACGCCCGTGCAACGAAGAGCCGCGCTCGACGTCGTCCAGATCGGCCTGCAACAGGCTGATGACCTGCGGGAAACGCGCGCCCAGCAAGGCCACTGGCACCACACGCTGTGGCCCTACGGAAATGCGTCCGTCGCTTGCGACATGGACCTCGCTGTCCCCACCCAGGCCGATGGTGCGCACGTCGATGGCACGCACCATGGTGCGCCAGCCACCGACCTCGGCGCCCTGCTCGGTGATACGTGGACGTCCGTCCTGCAACACGCCCAGATCGGTCGTCGTGCCACCCATGTCGGACAGGATGAAGTTGTGCTGACCGGACAGCCACTGCGCACCGACCAGGCTCGCAGCCGGACCGGACAACACGGTCTCGATCGGTCGCCGCGCCACGGTCTCGGCCAATGCCAGTGTGCCGTCGCCCTTGACGATCATCAGCGGGCAGTCGATCTGCAAGGTGACCATGGCACGCTGCACCGCATCGATCAGCGTGGACACCCGTGCGATCAGCCGCGCATTGAGCGCCGCCGTCAACGCCCGCCGCGGTGCGTCGAGCGCCGACGACAGTTCGGTGGACACCGTGACCGGCTTGCCGGTACGCGTTACGATCCACTCCTGCACCCGTTGTTCGTGTTCGGCATTGCGCACCGCGAAGGTCGACGCCACGGCGAAAGCGTCGACCTTGTCGGCCACCGCGTCGACCGCCAGTTCCAGCGCGGCCAGATCCAGCGGATGAACCACCGCGCCATTGTGATCATGGCCACCGGCAACGCGAATCACCGGAACGCCCGGGAAGGCTTTGGCGACGCCGGTGCGCTCGACCATGCGCTCGTCAAATCCGACCAGCACCACGGCGACCGCACTGCCGTGGCCTTCGACGACCGCATTGGTCGCCAGTGTCGTCGACACCGACACCAGGCCGATATCCTGCGGTGCCAGGCCAGAGGGCAACTGGGCCACCGCCTGTGTGATCGCCTCGCTCACGCCAATGGCCAGATCACCCTTGGTGGTGATCGCCTTGGCACGCGCCACGACGCGGTGCCCCTGCGCTTCGATGATGGCGCAATCGGTATAAGTGCCACCGGTATCGACACCGATCAAATAACTGGATGGAGGCATGCGGAATTCACCTGAGGGTTGGGCCGCAAGGATACTGAACCAATAGTCCTTTCCGCCCTGCCCCCGTTGCGACGCGTCCGGCGCCGGTTGCGACCTGTGCCGCACAATCAATGCATGTGCCCGACGACCGGCGGCACGATGGTGCCAGTCAACCAGGAAATCGATCATGCGCAACGACTCCTCTCGTGTTGGAACAGCCTTGCTGATGACGGCTTTTTTCGCTATTTTGGCGATCGGACTCATGGTAATGGGCGCGCGCTTTGGATTCTGGGAACCCATCGTTGGTTTTGGCCTTGTCCGGACTTACATGAATCCTGTCGGCATGGCTGTTGTCGGCTTGGCTGTGATGGGACTCATCCATCAACTTGCGACGCGTCATCGTGCTGGCGCGGTCAAGGCGGGTATCGCGAGTCTGATCGGCGTGGGATTGCTGGCACCGATGTTTTACGGGCAGATGCAACCGTCGATGCGTTTTCCACCGATTCACGACATTACAACGGATACCGGGCACCCGCCGGTATTTTTGGCGCTGAAAGACAATCGTGCCGGTGCAACAAATACCCTGGTTTATGGCGGCCCGGCCGTCGCGGCACAACAGAAGAATGCGTACCCGGATATTGCACCCATTCAATCCCGCAAGTCTGCGCCAGAGGCATTTGCGCAAGCGTTGCGCGTTGGGAAAGCGATGGGGTGGGAGACCATTGCGCAGGATCCCAATGGTTTGCGCTTTGAAGCGACAACCCGAACCTCGGTATACAGATTTGTTGACGATGTCGTGGTGGTGGTGACACCGGTGGACACGGCAAGCCGCATCGATATTCGCAGTGTGTCGCGTGTAGGTCGTGGTGATATGGGTGTCAATGCGGCCCGTATCAGGAATTTTGCCAAGGCTTTTGTGCGCTGATCCATGAGCCGCAGGCCCGTTACCAAAGTGACCCGCTTCACCACGACCACGACGCCGGCGCGCGGTTGACCCGCATGCGGCAGGCGCTCCCGCACAGCTTTGACCGCGCGACGCCCTGCTACAGTGTGCGACGACTGCCTGCTCTGTCGAAAGACCTGCCATGAAAACCATCAAGACCTTTCCCCGCAAGATCCGCGAAACGCCCAACACCTTCATCACGCTTGCCGACGGCTGCAGGCTCGCCGCCCGTATCTGGATGCCGGTCGATGCAGCCAAGAAGCCGGTGCCGGCTATCCTCGAATACCTGCCCTACCGCAAACGTGATGGCACCCATGTGCGCGATGCGCTGACACATCCCTACCTGGCCGGGCATGGTTATGCCTGCGTTCGGGTCGACATGCGCGGCAGTGGTGACTCCGACGGCCTGATGGAAGACGAATACACGCAGCAGGAACTGGACGATGCGGTCGAGGTCATTGCCTGGCTGGCCGCGCAGCCGTGGTGCAGCGGCTCCGTCGGCATGATGGGAATCTCCTGGGGTGGCTTCAACGGCCTGCAGGTCGCGGCTTTGCAGCCGCCAGCGCTCAAGGCCGTGGTCACGTTGTGTTCGACCGACGACCGCTATAGCGACGACATCCACTACAAGGGCGGTTGCCTGCTCAATGAAAACCTGGGCTGGTCGGCCACGATGTTCGCCTATTCGTCCAGGCCGCCGGATCCGGCACTGGTCGGTGAGCGCTGGCGCGAGATGTGGCTGCAGCGGCTGGAGAACGAACCGCTGCTGGCGGTTCCCTGGCTGGAACACCCGCACCGCGACGCGTACTGGAAACACGGCTCGGTCTGCGAGGACATCGGCGCCATCAAGGCCGCGGTGCTGTCAGTCGGCGGCTGGAACGATGCCTATACCAATGCCGTGCCTCGGCTGGTCGGATCCATCACGGCACCGGTCAAGGGCATCATCGGCCCCTGGGCCCACAAATACCCGCATTTCGCCGTGCCCGAACCGCGCATCGGTTTCCTGCAGGAAATGCTGCGCTGGTGGGACCAGTGGCTCAAGGGCATCGAAACCGGCGTCGAGCAGGACCCGGCGTTTCGCACCTACATCATGGAGCCGGGCCGTCCGGGCGCGGCAGTCACCCAAGTGGCCGGGCGCTGGGTCAGCGACAACCACTGGCCGTCGGACATCCACGCCCTGCAGCGCCTGCACCTCAACGCCAACGGCATGCTCGGCAACCTCAAGGGGTCGGCCGGCAAATGCGTCGTTGCATCGCCGCAGACCACGGGTGCCGATGCCGGCGAGTACTGCATCATCTGGCTGGGACCGGAATTTCCCGGCGACCAGCGGCGCGACGACGCCGGCTCGGTCACGTTTGACAGCGCTGTGCTGGCGCGGGACATCGACATCGTCGGTGCCACCGCGGTGCAGCTCAAGCTCAGTTCCGACATGCCACTGGCCAACGTGGCAGTTCGGCTCAACGCGGTGTGGCCCGACGGTGCAGTCTCGCGCCTGAGTTACGGCGTGCTCAACCTGTGCCACCGCGACAACCATGAAACGCCCGAGCCGCTGGAGCCGGGCAAGGTGTACACGGTGCGGCTGCAGCTCGACGACGTGGCGGTAAAGGTGCGCCGCGGACAGCGCCTGCGCATCGCGATCTCCACCAGTTACTGGCCGCTGATCTGGCCGGCGCCCGAAGCACCCACGCTGACGCTGAACCTGGGCACGAGTTTCATCGACCTGCCGGTGCGTAAACCGCGGCCGAATGACGATGCGCCGACGTTCGCCCCGCCTGAGGCGTCCGCACCCGTCAAGCTGACCGTGGTGCGCCCGGCATCGAACCGGCGTGAAGTGTTGATCGACCAAAAGAGCGGCGAGCAGACCCTCACCATCGTTGACGACTTCGGCGCCAGCACCATCGATGAACACGGCCTGACCTACGGCGCAGTCGGACGCGAAACCTACCGCATCCAGCCGCACGACCCGCTGTCGGCGCTGCAGGAATGCCACTGGACCGAGGAGCGATCGCGCGGCGACTGGCGCGTGCGCACCGAGACCCGATCGGCAATGCGCGCCAGCAAGACCCACTGGCATGTCACCGGCCGGCTTGAGGCCTACGAAGGCGACACACTGATCTTCAGTCGTGACTGGGACAAGAAGATCCGGCGCAAATTGGTCTGATCGCGCGATCGTGGGCAAACATCGTCAACGCCGCTTGCTGACTGGCGGCAACGCGGTTACCTGCACCGCGGGCAACAAGGCCAAAAGCTTCTTCGGCGCCTGTGCCCGGTAGCTTTCGTTGATCCAGGCCTTGAAGATATCGACTGGCAAGGGCTCGCCATCGGCGAGCTCGGCCGTCACCCAGCCACTTCGGCCCAAACCGTAAGCCGCAGGTTTGACAAACGGCAACCACAAAGCGTCCTGACCGGTGTGCGGCAACTTGCAGGATATGCGAAACGGCTCGCCCTCGATGCTCAGGTAGCTGAAAGTCTTGTCGTTCACCGCCAGATCGATGTGTCCGGGCCAGGGACTCTTGGTATGCGCGCCCGGAAAAGCGAGGCCGAAAGCGCGCAGCGCCTGCACGACCGCATCAGTCTTTCGTTTTCCAGCCATACGCGGTCAGAGCGCGTCGATCACCAGCAGGCCGCTGTCGACGTAGGAGTCAAAATCGCCACGCGGGATGGCCGTGCTGCCATGCACGCCTTCGTCGACCCAGGTGATGGTCACGTCGATGTCGTCGCGTTCGACCTCGCACCGGCCCAGTGGAATCAGCAACATCACGCCGTCGCCTTCGCGATAGCTGACCTCGCCCACGATCCGCCCTTGTAAATGTGTCATGTCGCTTCCCTTCACGGTATGGCAGAGCCAGGAAGGACCACCTTACCACCGACCGCGCCTTTTGTCGGTGCTGCCCCGTGGCAAGGGCTTTTTGGTCTGGGTGGGGTCTTGCTGCGCTGTTGGCGCACGATAGCGCGAAAACCTAATGCGAGCGTGTGTTCTCCAGGGTTTGGGGTATGCAACCTGAATTGATCATGCACCGCTGCGCAACCGGAATCTGCCGCCCGGCATTTGCACGAGCATGAGCTTGAATCGCGAGCCGTCGAAGTTGCCAACGAGGCGCTTGCAGTTTTGCTGGGCGAACCAGTCGCCAATGCGAACTGGCTTGAGCGATATCACTGGATCATCAGGCAAAACGACGGTTGACAGGCGCGTCGCTATCACTTCTCGAGACTGCGACGTACTGAACAGAATCAATCTGCTGAAAAGCATGTCGGATGGACCGTGACGCCTGACGTCGAAGACATGAGACGCCGCAGGTGTCCGCCTTTGGCGTTAAATGGCTGCCTTCGAGACAAGCGGGAACGCGCCTGGATCACGAATGGACTGAACCGAAAGATCAGCATCAAGTTGAGGCCAATACAAATGATCAGGGGTTTGCCACTGGACATCGGAAAGCTGCTCAATAGTCGCCTTTTTGAACCAGGGGAACTGTTCGAAAGGAACAAGCAACTCCTCGGTATCAAGCAGTAGCCAGAAACCGTGCTTCGACACGTGAGTGACTTCAGCTTCCGAAGTGAAATTTCCAGGCATCGTGAACCTCCTTGATATGAGCTTGAACCACGTTTTGCGCTTCGTTCAACTGGCGGCTCGAAAGCCCTGTATAGGTTGCCAGAGTAACGGTCGGAGTCAGCCAAAACTTTGCCTCTCCGTCAGGATGTGCCACATGCACGTGCACCCGCGTCTCCTCGCGTGAGAAGAAAAACAATCGGAATTTTCCGTCACGAACAACCGTGGGCGCCATTTCGACACTGTAACGCTCAACGGTTTCGAATGGTTTAGCGCCGGCGCTCACCGGCGGGCCGAGCAAGGCGAGGCCCGTCCGAGTGCAGCGCGTTGTCAGGCGACATGACCCATCTCCGAGTCAGCGCGCGCGCCGGTAGTGCATGGCGACCGCGCCGCTGCGGAGCGGCTTCGCCGAGATCAACTCGAGCCGTCGCGTGCTGGGCAGCCCGCTCTCGTACAGGGTCGGGCCGTGGCCGGCGATCCTGGGGTGGACGAGCAACTTGTACTCGTCGATCAGATCCAGCCGGTCCAGCTCGGTCGCGAGCTTGCCACTACCGAGGAGTACGCCGTCCGGGGTCCCGTCTTTGAGCTTCTGTACGCCTGTACGCAGGTCGTCGGTGATGTGGTGGCTGTTGGTCCACCGGAAGTCCTTTCGCGTCGAGGACACCACGAACTTCGGCTTGGCCTCCAGCTTGACGGCCCACTCGCGCATCGCCGGTGGTGCCTCCAGGTCGCCGCGGGCGACCGCTGGCCAGTAGATCTCCATCATCTCGTAGGTGACGCGGCCCCACAACATCGCCCCGCCCTCGTCCATGAGGCGGGTGAAGTAAGCATGTGTCTCGTCGTCGGCAATTCCTTCCTGATGGTCGACGCAGCCGTCCAGGGTGACGTTGATACTGAAAGTCAAGAGCCCCATGGTGTCCTCCGTTCGCGATACGCGACGAGCCGCTCGCCGTCTGGCTCCAAGGGCACGATCCCAATTCGCGTGGTACTCACCCTGTGTCGCCTAACGAATGAAAGGGACTTCCCCGCCCCGAGCAAGCCGCGCGCCGTCAGGGTTGCGGTTTACGGCAATTGAGTGCCACGATGGAGAGGTCGAACTTTTCATCAACTTGTCCGAGAGGGGAAATCATGGCCATCGTAACCGTTGAAATCGATCTGGCGAAGAACGTCTTTGCCGTGGATGGCGTGGACGAGACAGGCAAGCCTGCACGGGTGCGCCCTGAAGTGACGCGCGCCAAACTGCTCGAACTCATTGCCAATCTGCCGCCGTGCCTGATCGGCATGGAGGAGTGCAGTGGTGCCCATCAATGGGCGCGCGAATATACCGCATGAGCGGCAAACGCGGCAAGAACGACGCCGCCGATGCGGCAACCATCGCCGAAGCAGTGACTGTCACGCCGAAGCAGGGTAAAAGTTTGGGACCTGCGCTGGGGAAAGCTCGTTAAGCTCAAGGAGGTCAACACGGCCGCAATGCCATGGGTCTCGACCAACGAATGGAGCCCCCGGCGCGCGTCTTTCATCAAGGTCCGCAGGAATCAATCTTGCACCAATGACCGTTTGTGGTATCGCCGTCCACATGCCTTTGACCTGACAGGCAACGACCAACAGGCATCACCTTGCGCGCGCAATGCGGTCAATACCTTCTTTGTCTGCGTACTGACCGAAGGAGGCGTGTGTAGCAAGCACGACCTTGTTCGTCATCAGTTCTTGGATACCAATCTGCGTGAAGAAGTTGATGGCAGAAGAAACGACGGGCGGTCCACCGGCCCCGGCGGCTTCCCTGAATTCATTCGGACAGATGTCTCTCAGCAAGCGGGTAAAGATCGTGCCCATCTTCCGTGCTGCATCCTGCGTAGCCTGTGCGTTCTGGGCCGACAACTGCTTCACCTCTGGATGGACGGCCATGGAGGCAAACACCCAGCGCGCAATATCTTGGCGGTCACTTGGTGACATGTTCTCGACAATGCACTTTCCGAGTACGGCCGGGACCTGCGCGTGAGTGAATGGTGTGAATACTGCCAGAACGGAGGCAAGCGCTATTTGTCGCATTCGAAGTCTCCGATTCAGTGGGCACTGCCGGTGTCATGCCTTCCGTAATGTAGACGGCAAAACCCGGTTGATACACCCGGCGCGTGACGATACATCTTTTTTGGAAAGACAACGATACCCGCTTACCTGTTGGCTTTGCAGTTCATATACTGGGCAAATAGGCAGGTGCAAATTTTCCACGAAACCCGGTGCGCTTCCACTCCAGTCTGCTCGCCTGCTCGATCAGGTGCGCGAGCGGGTTCAGGACCTGCACTATAGCTTGAAGACCGAAAAGGCTTACCTGTACTGGGTGCGGTTTTTTGTCCGTTGGAGTGCTACCCAGCCTGGCGGCATGCGCCATCCGCAGGCACTACCGCGCTTCTGGCGCGCTTGCTCTACGGCACAGGTATGCGCTAACGGAGGCGTGCGTCTGCGCGTCAAAGACTCGGACTTTGACCGCCACGCCATTGTTGTGAGGGAGGCCAAGGGCACACCCCCACGCTTTGGAAGTCAAATATCCAAAGGTGGGGAACACATGGGGGTGGTTTTGGAAGTTTCCATTGCCCACGTTGTCCACCGACTGACATTCGCACGCTGCAAGAACTGCTGGGTCACATTGATGTCAGTATCACCATGGTCTACACCCATGTGCTTAAGGATGCTGCTGGTGGAACGGCTTCGCCATTGGATTCACTTTTGCCAGCCCAGTGACCGGTATGGAGCGGCGGCGCGACTGGCAACTAACTGCCATCAACCGACACTCGCCAAGACAAGCTCTCGTCATCCTGAACATTCGACCAAGAAAAAATCCCCATCTGAGAGTTCTGACGACGACTATGTTCATTTGGCTAACAGCCTGGCAAGACCCCAGACCGGGCTCGTCCGGTGACTCCGATGCCGCGCGTGCGACCTGTCAGCGCCTGCCGCGCGCCGCCTTCAGACTGGGCCAGGCCGTCAGGCCGATGGCCAGCAGGATCACCGCACCGCCCCAGAAAACCGACCTTGCCGGAACTTCGCCATGCACGATCCAGACCCACAACGGGTTGAGCACTACATCGCCCATCGTGATCAGCACCATCTGCACCGCTGCGACATGGCGCGCGCCGCGCATGTAGAGCACCATCGGAATCGCCAGCTGTACCACCCCCATGAACAACAGCACCAGCAGCGCCTTGAGCGGCAGCGGCTGCAAACCGATCGTGAATCGGATCAGCAAATACGTCCCTAGACCGGCGAGGATCATCGCCGGCTCCATGCGCAGCGCACTGTAGCGCCGCAGCGCGACGCTTTGCCCGGCAAAACACATCGCGTACGCCACCGCCACCGCGGTGCCGCCCAGGCTTCCGACAGTACGTGCGTCGGCCTCGCCATAGGCAATCAGCACCACACCGACGATGGCCATGACCACCGCCACGTAGAACACCAGCGGGGTGCGCTCGCCCAGCCAGAAGCGCGCCAGCACCGCGGCAAAGATGCCCGAGGTCGCGCCGATGCAGGAGGCCGCGGCCACGCTCGAGAGCTGCAGCGCCAGGATGTACAAGGTGGAACCGGCAGCAAAGAATCCGCCCGAAAGCAGCAAGGCCACCGGATCGGAGCGGGTGAACAGACGAACGGCGTCCAGCCGGTACGCATACGCCATCCACAACAGCAATGAGACTCCCATGCTCAGACCCCGCGTGGCGTTGAAGGTCCAGGCATCGACCTGCGGCAGCCAGCGCGCGAACACGCCACTCAAGCTCCAGAAGAACGTCGCACCTGCCACCATCAGCAGGCCGCGCGAGGCATCGTTACGCATCGAAACAGAGGCGCAGGGTTGTGCCGGTACGCGGTTGGCCTAGTCGGTGCCGACGCTGCGCCGGCCGCGGCCGCGGCCACGCTGCAGGTTCGCGCCGGGCGCGGCGCCGGCCAGGCGGTCTTGTGCACCACCCCACTGTGCCCGCGCGCCGTTGGATACCTCTCCCAGCGCGCTGACGATATTCGCGAGCTGCGGCACATCACCCTGCGTATGCGCGTCGAGTGCGTCGCGCATCGCGCGCAGGTGGGTCGGCGAGGTGCCGCAGCAACCACCGATGATGCGCGCGCCGGCGTCCAGCGCCATGCGCGCATACACCGCCATCAGCGCGGGCGTGCCGTTGTAGCAGATCGCGCCATCGACATATTGCGGAATGCCGCAATTGCCCTTGGCCACCAGCACCACGTCCGGACCGGCCGCCTGCGCCAGATTGCGAATGCAGGCCACCACTTCGGACGCACCGATGCCGCAGTTCGTACCGCAGGCGGCCAGCCGCGGGTGCAGCGATTTCTCCAGCGCGGCAAAGTCGCTCGGCGACAGGCCCATCATCGTGCGGCCATTGGTGTCGAAACTCAGCGTGCAGACGATCGGCAGCCCCGCAACCGATGCTCCGGCCACTGCCGCCTGCACCTCCTCAGGCGAGGACATGGTCTCGATCCACAACACGTCGGCGCCGCCTTCGGCCAATGCCAGCGCCTGCTCGCTGAACGCATCGCGCGCCTGCGCGAATGTCAGCGGCCCGATCGGCTCCATGATCTCGCCGGTCGGGCCCATGCTGCCGGCCACCGCGATGTCACGGCCGCTCGCATCGGCGACCTGGCGCGCCAATCTGGCCGCAGTGCGGTTGATCTCGGCGACCCGGTGCTCGGACTGGTGCAGCTTGAGCCGGTAACGCGTGCCACCAAAGCTGTTGGTGAGGATGATGTCGGCGCCGGCGTCGACGAAACTGCGGTGCAGGTTTTCGATGCGCTGCGGGTATTCGAAGTTCCACAGCTCCGGCGCGTCGCCCGAGACCAGGCCGACGTCGAACAGGTTGCTGCCGGTGGCGCCGTCGGCCAGCAGCCAGCGACGGGTGGCCAGCAGGCGGGAGAAGCGGTCGGCGGCAGGAGCAGTGGCTATCGTCATGGCGGAGGGAAATAAGGGATGCGACGCCGCACGCAACGGCGGCGGTAATCGTAACGGTTCTGGGATGTCCTCGCTGCGGCTCAGCGGATCTGCTCCGGCGTCACGATCACCCAGTTGCGGTGCGCCGTGACCGGGTGGCCGTGCGCCGATTGCTCGGCTGCATGGTCGGCCTGCAGCTGCGTGATGTGTTCGCGATGCGGCTCCGAGCGCGCCACAAACAGCCGCAAGCCGCCACGCTCCACGTCCGGAGCGCGCAGGAACATCGGCCCGTCGCTCAGCGGCGTATCGCCGGCCACCAGGATCGGCTTCTTCCACGGATGGAT
Source organism: Burkholderiaceae bacterium (assembly GCA_039934375.1). Lineage (GTDB taxonomy): Bacteria > Pseudomonadota > Gammaproteobacteria > Burkholderiales > Burkholderiaceae_C > CAISIP01. Next base: position 12,321 of record JBDTMH010000067.1, read on the forward strand.
ATAGGTGTGGATCGCAGCCTGCTTGCCCTCGTACCAGGGCAGCGGTGCCCACAGCGCCGGCGTGAGCGTATGGTCCAGCAACTCGGCCGGATCGTAGTTGCCCTGGCTGATTCGTTTGCGGGCCGTCGTCACCATGCCACTGTGTGGATCGCGCAGCAGCAGCGAGACACCGATCACGTTCTGTGGCTTCACGTGGTAACCGTAACGCGGATCCGACAGGATCATGCGCACCAGTTCCTCGCTGGCCGCGCTTACGACGTAAACCTCGATGCCGGCGGCCATCAGCGCCCGGTACAACTCCTGCTGGCCCTGCTGCATGCGCGGGGCCACGATGGCGACTTCTTTGGTGCGCTCGTCGCCAGCGCCGGCAAACTGCCAGGCCGGAATCGGCTTGCCATAAGCCAGCATGTCGTCCAGCTGGCGCTTGAGCTCGCGCAGGGAAAAGCCGGCAAAGATCTGCGACGCCCACGGATAACCGACCTGGTCGTCGATCTCGCCCAGCCGCTGGTAATAGCTGTGCAGGCTCTCGCGCCGGCCTGCAACATCGCGAAACGGAATCAGCGCCAGCGACGGGTTCATCGTGTCGCGGGTCAGTACGCCACGCATCTCCATGTATGGCAACAAGGCACCCACCAGGTCATGGTGGTAAGTGGTGTTGTCGGCGTCGAACACCGCATAGGCACCGCTGTGCGCATGGGCGTCGATCAACGCGGCCAGCTGCCGCGCCGCATCGGTCGGCCAGTGGTGCAGCGCGGACAAGACGGCACTACTTTCGCTTGGCAAGGGTGCGGATGTCATCGATGCGGGCTCAGCGTTGCTGCGTCTGATAGTTCGGGTTGATCCACACCGGCGCGCTCGACGGCGCCAACGCCGGCCGGCCACGGATGACGTCGGCGAGTTTCTCTGCCAGCATGATGGTGGGCGCGTTCAGGTTGCCGCTGACGATGACCGGCATGATCGATGCGTCGACGACACGCAGGTTCAACACGCCATGCACCCGCGCTTCGCCGTCGACCACGGCCATCGCATCGGTCCCCATCGGGCAGCTGCACGAAGGGTGGTAGGCGGTCTCGATCTCGCGCCGCAGGTGGGCGTCGAGTTCGGCGTCCGTCTTGACCAAGGGGCCTGGCGACAACTCCTTGCCGCGGAAACGGTCGAACGCCTTTTGGGCAAACACCTCCTGCGTCAGGCGCACGCCGGCGCGGCATTCCTTGCGATCCTGCTCAGTGGACAAGTAATTGAACAGAATTTCAGGCTCCGCCTTGGCGTCAGCGCTGCGGATGCGCACATGGCCGCGGCTGGTCGGGCGCATCGGCCCCACATGGGCCTGGTAGCCGTGTCCGGTAGCCGGCGCGTTGCCGTCGTACCGCACCGCCATCGGCAGGAAGTGGTATTGCAGATCCGGGTGCTGCACGCCAGCCTCGCTGCGGATGAAACCACCCGATTCGAAGTGGTTGGTCGCGCCCAGCCCGGTGCCCTTGATCATCCACTCCAGCCCGATCTTCAATTTTGCCAGCGGGTTGATCGCGTTGTACAGCGTGATCGGTTCCTTGCATGCGTACTGGACATAGGTTTCCAGATGGTCTTGCAGGTTCTCGCCGACACCGGGCAATGTCGCGCGCACCTCGACACCGGCCTTGCGCAAATGCTCCGGGTTGCCGATGCCCGAGAGCTGCAGCAGTTGCGGCGAATTGATCGCGCCGGCGCACAGGATCACTTCGCGGCTGACGCGCAGCTGGCGCAGCTGGCCACCGTGCACCACCTCCAGTCCGGTCGCGCGCAAGGCGTCGGGCGGGCCGTCAAGCAGGATGCGGGTGGCCAGCGTGTGTTTGTGCAGCGTCAGGTTGGACCGTTGCAGCGCCGGGCGCAGATAGGCCATCGCGGTACTCCAGCGTCGGCCCTTGTACACCGTCATCTGCATGGAACCGAAACCTTCCTGCTGGTAGCCGTTCATGTCCTTGGTCACCGGGTAACCGGCCTGGCGCCCGGCCTCGACGAAAGCGCGGTACAGCGGATTGATACAGGCACCGGTGGTCACGTGCAGCGGTCCGTCGCCGCCGCGGTAGGCGTCGGCGCCCTTGTCGCATGTTTCGGCCTTGCGAAAATACGGCAGGCAAAACGCGTACGACCATTGCTCCAGTCCAGGCCGGCCGGCCCAGCCGTCGTAGTCCAACGCGTGTCCCCGCACATAGGCCATGCCGTTGATCGACGAGGAGCCGCCAATCACCTTGCCGCGCGGCGTATGCAGCCGGCGCTTGTCCATGAACGGCTCCGGCTCGGATTGGTACATCCAGGTGTAGCGCGGGTTGTTCATCGGGTAGGCGAATCCCGACGGCATGTGGATGAAGATGCTCCAATCGTTGCCGCCGGCCTCAAGCAGCAGAACCCGCACATCGGCGTCTTCGCTGAGCCGGTTGGCCAGCACGCTGCCAGCCGATCCGGCACCCACGATGATGTAGTCGTAGTCGTGCGCAGTCATGGGCAGACCGGCTCAGCGATAGCCGCAGGCAACCTCACCCAACTCGACGTAAACCGTCTTGAGCTGGGTGTAATGGTCCAGCGCCGCCATGCTGTTCTCGTGCCCGATGCCCGACTCGCCGGCGCCGCCAAACGGCATCTCGATCGGCGTCACGTTGTAGTTGTTGATCCAGCACAGTCCGGCCTTGAGCTGCGCCGCGACCCGGTGCGCCCGGGCCAGGTCGCGCGTGAAAACGCCCGCCGCCAGGCCGAAGCGCGTCGCGTTGGCGCGTTGAACGCCCTCTGCCTCGTCATCGAACACCAGCATCGCCAGCACCGGGCCGAATATTTCCTCGCGCACGATGCGCATGTCGTCGGTGCAATCGGTGAAGATCGTCGGTGCAACGAAGTTGCCGCTCGCCAGTCCCGCGACCGGGACCCGGTTGCCGCCCGCAGCCAGCGTGGCGCCGGCAGCCACGCCGCTGGCAATATAGGCCATGACCTTGTCGGCATGCGCGTCCGAGATCAGCGCGCCGACCTCGGTTTGCGGGTCCATCGGGTCACCGACGCGCAGCAGTGCCGTGCGCTGCTGGAGCCGGGCCAGGAAGCGCTTGGCCAGGCCACGCTGAACGAAGACCCGGGTGCAGTTGGTGCAGACCTCACCCTGGGTATAGAAGTTGCCCATCATCGCGCCGGCCACCGCCTGCTCCAGATCGGCATCGTCAAACACCAGCAGCGGCGACTTGCCGCCGAGTTCCATCGTGACCCGCTTGAGCGTACCGGCGGCGGTCTGCATGACCTTCTTGCCGGTCGGCACCGAACCGGTGACCGAGACCTTGGCCACGCCTTCATGCGCGGCCAGCAGAGCGCCGGTACTGCCGCGGCCCTGCAATACGTTGAAGACGCCAGGCGGCACACCCGCCTCCAGGTAGATCTCGGCCAGCTTCAAGGCGGTGCTCGGTGTCATCTCCGATGGCTTGAAGATCATCGCGTTGCCCGCTGCCAGCGCCGGCGCGGATTTCCAGCAAGCGATCTGCAGCGGGTAATTCCAGGCGCCGATGCCCACGCAGACACCCAGAGGTTCGCGTCGGGTATAGGCAAAGGCATTCTTCAGCGGATACTGGCTGCCGGCCAGCGTCGCGGCGGCACCGGCGAAGTATTCGATGCAGTCGGCCCCACTATGCACGTCGACCACCAGCGCCTCCTGCAGCGGCTTGCCGGTGTCGCGCACCTCCAGCGCCGCCAGTTCGTCGTTGCGGCTGCGCAGCAACTGTGCGGCGCGCTGCAGGATGCGGCCGCGCTCGGTGGCCGTCAGCGCCGACCAGACGGCGAAACCGCGCTGCGCCGCGGCCACCGCGACGTCGACGTCGGCAGCTTGCGCGTCGTGCAGTACCCCGATCACCGTGCCGCGGGCCGGATCGATATTCTGGAAGCGCTCACCGGCGCCGCTGTAAGGTTTGCCATCGACAAACCCGGTGATCAGGGTTTCGTCCATCGTCAACGCTTGAGCGACGCGGTCACCGCCGCCAGACCGTCCTTGCCGTCGAAGGTGGTGACGCCCTTGAGCCAGGGCTCGAGCACGCCGGGATTCTTCTTGAGATAGTTGCGCGCAGCGGTAATGGGCTTGACCTTGTCCAGGATCGGCCCCATGACCTGGTTTTCCATGCCGGTATTGAACTGCAGGTTGTTCAGCAGCATTGCAACGTTCGGGCACTTCGCTTCGTAGCCGGTCGGCACCGCGGTATAGACCTTGGCTTCGCCGAAATTCGGTCCGAACACGTCATCGCCACCGGACAGGTAGTTCATCTTCATCTGCACGTTCATCGGATGCGGCTCCCAACCCAGGAACACGATTGCCTTCTTGCTGCGGCCAGCGCGCTGGGCTTCGATCAGCATGCCGGCCTCCGAAGACTCGACCAGCTTGAAATCCTTCAGGCCGAACTTGTCGTCCTTGATCATGCCCAGGATCAGCGCATTGCCATCGTTGCCCGGCTCGATGCCGTAGATCTTGCCGTCCAGATCCTTTTTGAACTTGGCGATGTCGGCAAAGTTCTTCAGTCCCTTTTCGTAGAGATATGCCGGCACGGCCAACGTGTATTTGGCCCCGACCAGATTCGGCGTCTCCAGCACCTTGATCTGTCCGGCCTTGACGAAGGGCTCAATGACCGGTGTCATCGACGGATTCCAGTAGCCGAGAAACACATCGATCTGCTTGTTCTTCATGCCCGCGAACGCGATCGGAATCGATGCGATGGTCACGGTCGGTTTGTAGCCCAGACCCTCGAGCACCACCGAGGTCATGCCAGTGGTCGCGGCAATGTCGCTCCAGCCGACGTCGGCAAACCGCACGGTCTTGCACGCAGCGTCTTCGGCCGCAATGGCAGGCACCACCGATGCCGCCATGGCAGCCAACAGTAGCAGGGATTTCAGCGTGAATTTCATAAGGTCTCCTTCTTGTCGCGGTGGACGTCATCCGATGTCGGCGCGTGTGCATCACGACCATCGTGGTGTGGCCGGTTCGCCCTGCAGCGCATGGCACCAGCTGTTTCCATTCTATGAGGCCGCCTCCGGCCGGGGCTCGCGCCGTGCGCCACGACGCCCGCGCGCAGTCGATTCGTTATGGATCGCGACCCGTTCGGGCAAGGTAACGACCTCGCGCAACTTCTCGTACGGCGCCGTCAGGTGCGGGATCGCCATCGCCTCGACGAAAAACTCCTGAAACCGGGGTTCGACTGCGGTTTCGATCTTCTCCACGCGCCGCACCAGTTCCTCGATCTCGGGTCGCGCGCGCCGGTCCAGCAGGGCGATCCGGGCACCGGTGCCTGCGGCATTGCCGGCCGAGCTGACTTGCTCCAGCGAGCAGTCGGGAATCATGCCCAGCACCATCGCATACTTGACGTCGATATGGCTGCCGAATGCGCCCGCCAGGCGGATGCGGTCCACCTTCTGCACCCCCATGCGCTCCATCAGCAGGCGCACGCCGGCATACAGCGCCGCCTTGCCAAGCTGGATGGCGCGCACGTCGTTCTGGATCACCTTGATCGGCGAACCGCTGCCCGTTGCGGCACAGATCTCGTATGAATACGTGCGCCCGTCGATCTGGATGCGCGCACTGCGCGCCGCCAGTTCGCCGTTGATGATTCCGTCGTGGCGGATCACGCCGGCCAGGTACAACTCGGCCAGGATCTCGATGATTCCCGAGCCGCAGATGCCGGTGACACCGGTGCTCGCAGTCGCCTCGGCAAACCCCGCGTCGTCGGACCAGAGATCGCAGCCGATGACCTTGAAGCGGGGCTCGAGCGTGACCGGATCGATGCGCACACGCTCGATCGCCCCCGGCGCGGCGCGCTGGCCACAGCTGATCTGGGCACCTTCGAAAGCCGGGCCGGTCGGGCTGGAACATGCCAGCATGCGTCGGCGGTTGCCCAGCACGATCTCGGCATTGGTGCCCACGTCCACCAGCAGCGTGATCTCGTCCGACAGGTCGGGACGTTCCGCCAGGATCACGCCCGCGGTATCGGCGCCGACATGGCCGGCAATACACGGCAACACATAGATGCGTGCGTTGCGGTGGATCGCGAAATCGATCTCGACCGCCCAGATCGTGATGGCACGGTCGGTCGCCAGCGCAAATGGCGCGCCACCGAGTTCGATCGGCGAGATACCCAGCAGCAGGTGGTGCATGATGGGGTTGCCGACAAACGTGGCCTCCAGGATATCGGTGGCCTCGATGCCGACCTGAAATGCAACGTCAGCAGCCAGCTGGTTGATCGCCACCCGCACCGCCTGGGTCATTTCCTTCTCGCCGCCCGGATTCATCATCAGGTAGGACACCCGGCTCATCAGGTCCTCGCCAAAGCGGATCTGCGGGTTCATGATGCCCGAGGCCGCAATCACCTCGCCGGTTGACAGCTTGCACAAGTGCGCCGCAATCGTCGTCGAGCCGACGTCGATCGCGATGCCATAGGTATGCTCGCGAAAACCCGGCCAGACCGCGATGATCTGGTTGCCGCCATGCACCGCGACGGTCACCTTCCAGTCACCCTGGCGCAGCGCTTCCTGCAACCGGTGCAGCACCAGCACGTCGCATTTGAGGTCAGTCAGCCGCCACTCGAACTCCAGTGCGTCCTCGAGCCGGCGCAGATCACCCGAGGGGTCGTGCATGTCGGGCTGCTGCACCTCGACGTAGTGCAGCCGTACCACCGGATTGATCTGGATGTCGTGCGCTTCGGCTTCCTTGCGCACGACCTGGCGATGCAACTGGCTCTCGGACGGAACGTCGATCACCACGTCACCGAGCACCTGGGTGGAACACGACAGGCGCCGCCCTGGCTCCATCGCCTGGGTCGCGCAATACTCCTCTTCGACCGGGCCAAACGCCGACAGGTGGTCGACCCGCGAATGCACGCCATGCTTGGCAAATTCGCCCACCGCTTGTGTCACCTGGCAACGGCCACAGATGCCTCGCCCGCCACAGACCGAGTCAATGTCGACGCCCAGCGAGCGCGCAGCCTGCAGCACCATGGTGCCAACCGGAAACCGGCCGCGACGCCCGGACGGCGTGAATACCACCAGCGGATCTTTCGTGTTCATATGACCCCCACGCTTGTCACTGCGTGTACTGCGCTGCCCCCCGAGGGGGCTAATTTCCCTTGGGGCGGCCCGGCGGGAAATTCGACCCCCACGCTTGTCACTGCGTGTACTGCGCTGCCCCCCGAGGGGGCTAATTTC
>JBDTMH010000068.1:0-19202 GCA_039934375.1 Burkholderiaceae bacterium
TACGTATGCATTTTAAAACCGGAACAGCGAAAATATATGGGTGTTTACCCTAGGAAGCTCCATCATTTCTAAGGAGCAGGGTCGACGCCAGCCAAGCAAGGCGCGCGCCAATACGGTGAACAGCATACGTATTCATTTCGAGTGCAAGACAAGCCATGGCAGCGAGAAGACTCAGCGGCGACGACCGAACTGGCTGCGCACCCGCTCCAGCACGTCGACGTCGAGTTGCAGCAGCACCTGGATGATGTCGATTGGCACCCAGTTCTCCCGGATCCGACCGCCATCGGCGCTGTAGAAATCCATCACGCGCATGGTGATTGGCCGGCCGCTGGCACCCAACCCGAGCCAGCCGCCGCCGGTGTGCATCATGTGGCGGCTCGGCCAGCCACCGGTTGCAGAGAACCGGCCGTCGCCGATGCGAACGTAATGGCTGCCGCCGTGCTGGCCCAGCCCCGGTGGTTGCGGCAAGCTCGGATTGCGCGGAAAAGTCTGACGAAATGGCAACTGGTGAAAATCGACGAATCCCTCCAGACCCCGGGTTGTACCGGTGCCGCTGGGCCCGTACCACATGAACTTCGGATGCCAGAACTGCTTTTGCGGCATGTTCAGCAGACCGTCGCGGCCGCCGCCGGTGCTGTCGTCGTAGGCGCCGAGCGAGGCCTGCATGTCCATCGTCAGTTTCAGGCTGGCCGCAGACGTTTCGGGGGACTGGGGCGTGAACACCCATCCGTCCTTGTCGCGCGGGCCGTGCCATGGCCCTTCCTGGCCCAGGCTGGGCGCAATCGGCCAGAAGCCGGCCTGGCGGATGAAGTCGAGGATGTCAACCAGCACCGAACTTTGAATGATCTTGCCGTCGGCCATCTGGTGGAATTCGCCGTAGCGCAGGTAGATCACCTGGTCGGTGGCGGGAAGGCCATTCCAGTCGCGCCGGAAGGTGCCGACCAGATGGCCAACGGCTCCGACATAGTCGCGCCCTTCGTAACTCCCGCCGATGACCAGATCGTCGCGCCGCTCCAGGTCGGGAAAAGACTGCAACAGTGGCCTCCAGACCACTTTCGCGATGGCCTCCACCCCCTGGATCTCGTTCCACGGGTGTGAGCCGCGCCATTGGGCATCCGGATGGTAGATCCGAGCCAGTTCGGTGCTGACCGATTCTGGATTCGATTCTGCAATCGTATGCATGGCGGACCATACGGCACGTTTGTCGGTCAACATTGGCGTATCAGCGGACATGGGGCACTCCACGTTGGAGATTGAACGGATTTAACCGGCAAAAGAACTCTTCAGAACCCTTCTGCGCCACGATTCTACAAACTTTGCATACGAATGCAACAATTATTTTTGATCCGCAACATACCGTGCATTTGCCGCCGGGTTTGGATGCCGCCTCTCGGCCCATCTCCCCGCGTACACTGGCAGCATGGCCGCCAGCCGGGACTTTGTCGATTACTGCTGCGAATTGCTGTCCAGCGTGGGTCCATGCGTGGCCAAGCGCATGTTCGGCGGCTGGGGCCTGTCACTCGATGGACTGACCTTTGCCATCATTGCGAATCTGGATGGTGGCGAGAAACTTTGGCTCAAGGCCGATGCCGATAGCACGGCGCAGTTCGAAGCCATTCAATGCCAGCGGTTCAGCTATTCCGGCCAAAAGAACGGCAAGCCGGTGAACATGAGCATGGCGTACTACAGTGCCCCGATTGACGCCATGGAGTCTGCGCTGGCCATGGCACCCTGGGCCCGGCTGGCGCTGGGCAGCGCGCTTGCGGCGCAACAGCTCAAAGCCAGCCGCAAGCCTGCCGTTCGCCGGCCGCGCACCCATACCAAGCCACCCGGCGCCTGATGGGCGCCGCGTCTTGCCGGGCCGCCAATGGCCGCAACGGACGATGGACTGGCACGCCGTCACGCCGTCACGCCGTCACGGCAATCGTCAGGGCGGATTGATGCGCAAGTGGTACAGGTTGCGCCAGGCCTCGTCCTTGATGTTCGCGTACTCCCGCTCCAGATCGTGCGGCCACGCGGGACCTGGCGCCAGCCATTGCCCCAGGGCACCCACCGCCCGGCGCAATACCGACCCTGTCGCACGCGAAGCGGAACGGAAACGGCCGAGGGGCGCGATCAAGGCGACGGGGTCAGGCTCCCAGCTGAAGCAAACGGCCTCGTTGGCAGCCGGCCGAAAATGCTCCAGCACCACATGCTGCCCCGCCGTGACATGGATGCGGGTGCCGGACTTGAGCACCAGATCGCCCCAGTCGTTGGCCGGCCCCTGGTGCGGGCCATCCAGCGTGAGCCAGACCGTGCCGTGATCCACCTGCAGGAATCCACCCGATTGCGCGCCGAGCATCACGGCGCGGTCCGATGAAAGCGTCCAGCATGCAGCCAGGCCGGAACCCGGCATGTTGGCCGACAGTTGCATCGCAATGGGTGTAGACATGTGCTTCTCCTGGTGAATCGACAGGGTTGAATGATGCAACCCGCAGGCCCTGCGGTCCAATGAAATCGGCCTACACTATTCATTCCCGTTACGCATCAATTAGAAGTTTCACCCCGGGTCAGGATTGCCATGCACCAGATCGACTATCGCCTGCGCACCCGAGCGCTGTCTGCCGGCCATCTGCGCGCCTTCGAGGCCGTGGCGCGCAACCTCAACTTTCGCGCCGCGGCCGAAGAGCTGGCGCTGACCCAGAGCGCGGTCAGCCGGCAGATCCAGGCCATGGAGGACGAAATCGGTGTCGCGCTGTTCCTGCGCCACACACGCGCGGTGGAACTCACCAGCGCCGGCAGCAGCCTGCTCAGCGCCGTGGTGCCGGCGCTGGAGCGGCTGGACAGCACGGTGCGCCACATCCGCCAGAGCGCCGGGCGCAAGCATGTGGCGATCACGACCTGGGCCTCGTTTGCCTCGATGTGGCTGATACCGCGCCTGGAAGATTTCCAGAATCTGCATCCGGACATCGACATCCGCGTCGACACCACCGACACCGTGGTTGACCTGGACATGTCGGACGCCGACATCGCGCTGCGCTACACCAGCCCCGGGCGCGTCGCGCCAGACGGTGTGCGCATGTTCGGCGAGCAACTCGCGCCGGTGGCCAGCCCCTGGCTGCTCAAGGGCGGCAAGATCTTGAACAGCGTCGCCGACCTGGCCCGGTTCACGCTGATCGAAGCCGGCGACGTTCGCAACCGCAACTTCGAGATCCTGGCCTGGCAACGCTGGTTCGACACCTACCAGAAGGGGCGGCTGCAGCCCAAGCGATGGCTGTATTTCGACTATGCCTACCAGATGGTGCAGGCCGCCATCGCCGGCCAGGGCGTGGTGCTGGCACGCATGCCGCTGATCGCCGAAGCGCTGGCCAGCGGCGATCTGGTCGAGGTGCTGCCAGGCAAACGCATCGACTCGCCGCTGTCCTACTGGCAGCTCACCGGCCCACGCGCGGGAAGCCGGCCAGAGGTCATCGCATTCTGCGAATGGCTGCACGCCCAGGCTGCGCTGACACGCCTGGCCATGGGCGAAGACGACGCAGCGCCTACGGCCGCAACGCTGCCGGCGGGCAGCAAACCCGCACGCCGTGGCTGAGCGGAACGCCGAACCCGGCGCGCTACATCGGCCAGACCGCGCCGTTCTCGTTCAGGATCGCATCCAGCGGGATGTCGTGGTCTTCGGGCTCGAGGTCGGACAAGAAGCCCTGGGTGAATCCGAGTCCGACGGTAAACGGCCGCGGCTGCAGCACCGCCAGCGTGCGGTCATAAAAGCCGCCGCCATAGCCCAGCCGATGGCCGCCCGGGCCATACCCGACACAGGAGATGAACAGCAGCGTTGGCACGATCACCTCGGTGTCCTTGGGCTTGGGAATGCCGTAGGCGTCCTCCTCCATGCGGCAACCCGGATACCAGGAGTGAAACACCATGGTCTTGTGCACCTTGTCGACCACCGGCAGCCCGATCCGGCGCGGTTGCGGCTGGTCGATCAGTTCGCCGTCCTCCTTCCAGCGGTGCAAGGCCGGCAACGGATCGAATTCACCCTTGATCGGCCAGTAGGCGCCGATCACGGTATCGGGGCGACCCACCAGCCAGATCCGCATCACGTCCTGCAGCAGAGCCGCGCGCGGCTGGCGATCCGGCATGTTCAGGCGCTGCTCGATCAGCCCCTTGCGCAGGGCTTTCTTCTCCAGCGTTCGCTTATCGTCGGAGTTGTCCATAATCTCGCCATGAAGTTTGCAGGCATTTTGACATCGATCGCCATGCTGCTCGCCGCAGCACTGGCATTGCCCGGAGCGGCCCACGCCCAGACCGCCACACTGAGCAAGGCCGACGAGGTCGTGCTGGAAATGAAGGAGGCGTACCGCAAGGGTGATCGCAAACGCCTTGCAGCGCTGTTGCCGCAGGTGCGCGGTCATGTGCTGGAGCCCTGGGCTGCCTATTGGGAACTGCGCGCGCGCCTGGTTGATGCGTCCAATGACGAGATCCGGGCCTTTCTGCGCAAGTACGCCGGCACCTACCAGGAAGACCGCATGCGCAACGATTGGCTGCTGCTGCTCGGCCAGGTCCGCGACTGGGCGACCTTCATGGCCGAATATCCCAGTTTTCGCATGAATGACGACCGCGAGGTGCGGTGTTATTCGCTGCTGACCGACTTCAACGCCACCGGCGCCGACGTGGCAGCCCAGATCCAGACACTGTGGCTGGCCCAGCGCGACGCCGATGACGCTTGCGCCCTTGCCGCCGAAGCCCTGCTCAAGGCGCGCAAGATGAAGCCGGACGTGGCCTGGCAGCGCGCCCGCAGCGGCATGGAGAGCGGCCGCCCGTCGGTCGTGGCGCAGTCGGTCGGCCTGCTCAACCCGGACTGGACCAACAAGGTCAAGACGATCTATTCCAGCCCGGACAAGTATCTGGACGAGAAGCACACGGCCTTGCTGCCGCGTACCAAGGAGCTGGTCACGCTGGGCCTGATCCGGCTGGCGGCGGAAGACCCGGCAGCCGCGGCGGAGCAGCTGGGCAAGCTGCGCTGGCGGACCCAGCTGACGCAGGAAGAGCGCAGCTATGTCTGGGGTGTCATCGGCAAACGTGCGGCGCAGCGGCTGTCGGACGACGCAATGGGTTACTTCGCCAATGCACAAGACAAGTTCCTGCACCCAGACCATCTGGAGTGGAAGGTGCGCGCCGCGCTGCGCGCCGGTAAATGGGACCAGGTACTCGACGCCACCGGCGCGATGGACGAAACCCAGCGACTGGATCCTGCCTGGATCTACTGGCGCGCCCGCGCGCTGGCGGTGGCCGGCCGTACACCGGCAGAACGCGCCTTGGCCACGCAGCTGTTTGAAAGCATCGCCAGTGTGCGCGGCTTCTATGAGCAGCTGGCGCTGGAGGAGCTGGGACGCAAGATCACGGTGCCGCCGGCCCCGCCAGCGCTGAGCGCCAAGGAAAAGGAAGATGTACGCAGCGATCCGGCGCTGATCCGCAGCATGGTCGCGATCCGGATCGGACTGCGCAGCGAAGGGGACCGGGAATGGAACTACGTGGTCCGGCTGCACGACCACGGTGGCATGAACGACCGCGGCCTGCTGGCGGCCGCCGACCTGGCCTGCGAACACGAAGACTGGAAGAACTGCATCAACACCAGCGACCGCACGCGCGAAATCATTGCCTTCGACCAGCGCTTTCCGATGCCCTTGCACGATGCTGTGATCCCGCGCGCCAAGGAGATCGGCCTGGATCCGGCCTATATCTATGGCTTGATCCGCCAGGAAAGTCGCTTCCTGATGGACGCCCGCTCGGGCGTGGGCGCCTCGGGCCTGATGCAGGTCATGCCTGCCACCGCACGCTGGACCGCAAAGAAGATCGGCCTGGACAGCTTCCGGCCGAACCAGATCAATGATCGGGAGACCAACATCATCATCGGCACCGCCTACCTCAAGCTGGCGCTGGACGATTTCGGCGACTCGATGCCGCTGGCGGCTGCGGCTTACAACGCCGGCCCGGGACGCCCGCGCAACTGGCGCAACGGCCCGGTGCTGGAGGCCGCGATCTGGGCCGAGAACATTCCGTTCACCGAAACCCGCGACTATGTCAAGAAGGTACTGAGCAACACCACCAACTATGCCGCGATCACCACCGGCCAGCCGCAGTCGCTCAAGGCGCGGCTGGGCATGGTGGGCCCGCGTCCGGTCAATGCGGTAGAAAACAACAAGGACCTCCCATGACACGCACGCATTTCAGCTCCGGCCCCGGGGCCGATCGACTCGGGACGTGACACGATGAAACGCATTCTGGTTCTTGGTGGCAGTGGATTCATCGGCAGCCATCTGTGTGAAAAAGCCACGCAGCTGAATTGTCGCGTCACGGTGCCGACGCGGCACATGGAGAATGCAAAAGCGGTGGCGCTGCTGCCCTGGGTTGACGTGATCGAGGCCGACATCCATGACGAAATGGATCTGACCCATCTCGTGCGCGGCCATGACGCCGTGGTCAATCTGGTCGCGATCCTGCATGGCGACGCCGCGGCGTTCGACCACGTTCATGTGACGCTGGTGCAGAAGCTGGCACGCGCCTGCCAGGGTGGCAAGGTGAAACATCTGGTGCATGTCAGCGCGCTGGGCGCTGCCGCCGATGCACCCTCGTTGTACCAGCGCAGCAAGGCCGAAGGTGAGGCCGTGCTGGCAGCGAGCCCGCTGCGCTCGACCATCCTGCGCCCGAGCGTGGTGTTTGGTGCCCAAGACCGTTTCCTGAACCTGTTCGCCAAACTGCAGGCGATCTTCCCGGTGATGCCGCTGGCCGGTGCCGCGACGCGGTTCCAGCCGGTATGGGTGCAGGACGTGGCACAAGCCATCGTGAACCGCCTGAAAGGCGTCAATCGCCTGCAGCCGAGTGGCAGCATCGCAGCTGGCCCGGTGTTCGAGGCTTGCGGGCCCGAGGTCTTCACGCTGCGCGAGCTGGTGCAACTGGCCGGCCGCCTGTCCGGCAACCCGCGACCGGTGGTGGCGTTGCCCGATATGCTGGCACGGCTGCAGGCCAGCGTGATGCAAAACTTGCCAGGCGAACCCTTGCTGAGCCGCGACAGCCTGGCCTCGCTGCGGGTCGACAATGTCGCTTCGGGCGTGTTGCCCGGCCTGAACGAACTCGGCGTCAGGCCCGGCTCGCTGTTGGCGATTGCACCGACCTACCTGCGCCCCGGCGCGCGTGATCCGTTGCTGGCCCTGCGCCGGTTATCGGGGCGCCTGTAGCAGACCGAACTTCTGGAATGAACCGATGAAAAAAGACGACAACATGGATGCCCTGCTCAGGCGCATCGACAGCCGGCAGCATGAACTGGTCGCGCTGACCCAGGACCTGGTGCGTATTCCCACGGTGAACCCGCCCGGCGATGCCTACGAGGCCTGTGCGCGGCTGCTCGGCGAGCGGCTGCGCAAGCGTGGCTTTGCCGTCGAGTACCTGCGCGCCGAAGGCGCACCCGGCGACAAGGACAGCCATCCACGCGTCAACATGGTTGCACGCATCGAAGGCCAGGGCAGCGGCGAGTGCGTGCACTTCAACGGCCATATCGACGTGGTCGAGCCCGGCCCGGGCTGGACCCATGATCCGTTTGGCGGCGCGGTCCAGGACGGCCGTGTCTACGGCCGTGGCACCTGCGACATGAAAGGCGGCATTGCCGCCAGCGTGATCGCGGTCGAATCGATCCTGGATGCCGGCATCCGCTTTCCCGGTGCGATCGAGATCAGCGGCACCGTCGACGAGGAGTCCGGTGGTTACGCGGGCGTCGGCTACCTCGCTGGCCTGGGCTATTTCAGCCGGCCGCGGGTGCACCACGTCATCATCCCCGAGCCGCTGGGCGTGGACCGCATCTGCCTGGGCCACCGCGGCGTCTGGTGGGCCGAGGTCGAGACCCGAGGCCGAATCGCGCACGGCTCGATGCCGTTCCTGGGCGACTCGGCGATCAACCACATGGCCGCCTTCCTGCACCTGCTCGAAGACCAACTCGGCCCCAAACTGCGCGACCGGCATACTGCCCAGCCGGTCGAGCCACCGGGCGCCCGCGTCAGCACGCTGAACATCAACAGCCTGCATGGTGGACAGATCGAGCAGAGCTACAGCGTGGACGATCAGGGCCGGCCCACCGGCGATCTGCCCTCCCCTGTGGTCTCGCACAGCTGCCGCGCCGTGCTCGACCGGCGCTTCATTGCCGAAGAGACACTCGAGGCGGTCAAGGCCGAGATCGTCGGGATGCTGGAGGAACTCAAAAGCAAGCGCCCCGGCTTCGACTACGGGCTGCGCGAAATCATGAGCTTCCTGCCCACCGCCACGCCCAAGGACGCGCCCGTGGTCGACGCCACGGCGCGGGCGATCGCGCGCGTGCTCGGGCGCGAACCAGCCTACATCTCCAGCCCGGGCACCTACGACCAGAAGCACATCGTGCGCACCGGCAAGATGAACCACTGCGTGGCATATGGCCCGGGCATCCTGGACCTGGCGCACCAGCCGGACGAATACGTCGGCATCCAGGACATGGTCGACTCGGCCAAGGTGATGGCGCTGGCGGCCCTGCAACTGACCCGGGGCCAGGGCGCCTGAGCCAGAGCCTCGTCACACTGCCCCGACGAGATGCATAGTGTGGACAGGGCCTGGGCCGCGCAGCGCATGTGACGGCCGTGCAACAACCAGCGATGACCGACGCCAGCCACTTCCATCGGCGTGCCGCGGGGTTCGGCTTTGCGGCCTCGCTGATGTCGAGCTTCGGTCAGTCGTTTTTCATTGGCATGTTCGGCGCACCAGCCCAGGCATCACTAGGCCTGCAAAGTGCGCAATGGGGCGCGTTGTACGGGCTGGCCACCGGTGTCAGCGGAATGCTGATGTTCTGGCTCGGCGCCATCGCCGACCGGGTTGCCACGCGCAACGCGATTTCCATCGCTTTGGCGATTTTGGCTTGCGGTACCGCGCTGATGGCGACGGCCCAGGCGCCGTGGATGTTGCTGCTGGGATTCTTTTTCGTGCGCCTGGGCGGCCAGGGCCTGTGTTCACATCTGGCGATCGTCACCGCGGCGCGCCACGCCTTGCTGCGTGGGCGCAGCGTGGCCACCGCGGCATTCGGCTTCATTCTGGGCGAGGCGCTGCTGCCGCTGGTGGTGACAGCCATGCTGGGTTGGATCGACTGGCGCTGGGTCTGGGCCTGCGCCGGTGCACTGGTGCTGCTGGTGGCCATGCCGGTGCTGCGCCACATTGCCGCGCCGTTGCCGCTGGAGGTGTCGCATCCGCAGACCGCGCAAACCCACGATGTCCTGGCGCGCCGGCAGTTGCTGCGCCAGAGCGCATTTCTGGCCGCTTTGCCGGTGATGCTGACCCTGCCTTTTGTCGTGACCTCGGTGTTCCTGCACCAGGGCGCGTTGTCCGCCGAGCGCGGCTGGACACTGGCGCAGGTGGCCATGGGCATCCTTGGATTCGCGCTGGCCCAGGCCGCCACGACCTGGGCCAGCGGGCGCTGGATCGACCGCCACGGCGTGCGCTGGATCTTTCGCATCTATCTGTGGCCACTGGCCGTCGGCATGTTGCTCGGCGGCTTTGCGCCGCCAGCGCTGGCCATCTGGGGCCTGTTCCTGGGCATGGGCATGGCCTCGGGCGCCCAGAGCGTGTTGTCTGGCGCCTTGTGGGCGGAACTGTTCGGCGTGCGCCAACTCGGCATGGTGCGCGGCGTTTTCACCGCGCTGATGGTGCTGTCCACTGCCGCTTCGCCGCCCATCCTGGGCTACGCGCTGCAAGCCGGCACACCGCTGACCGTGCTGGCCGGCGCGGTGGCGGTCTATGCCGTGGTGACCCCTTGGCTGCTCGCGCGCTGGGTCCGTCCCGCGTTTCCTGCCGCTGCGCTTGCCCTCTGACAGCGAGGTAGGGCTCCAATGACACGCACTCCACTAGACTTGGATCGCCACCCAAAGGAAAACATGATGCGATCGATGCTGAACCTCACCAAGCGGCTGCTGGCAGGTGTCTTGCTGCTGTCCGGTGCGATGACGTTCGCGCAGGATGCGCCTGCGATCGCCGCGGCCTCTGACCTGAAGTACGCGCTTGACGAGATCGCCGCGAAATTCCAGCACGACACCGGTGCTCAGCTGCGCATCAGTTATGGATCGTCGGGCAACTTCACGCGACAGATTGCACAGGACGCGCCGTTCGAACTGTTCCTGTCGGCCGACGAGGCCTACGTGTTCCAGCTCGCCGCGCAAAACCGGACGCTGGACCGTGGCGTGCTGTATGCCAGTGGCCGTATCGTACTGTTCGTGCCGCTCGGCTCGACCCTCAAGCCCGACGCGCAACTGGCGGATCTGCGCGTTGCTCTGGCGGATGGTCGTATTGCCCGCTTTGCCATCGCCAACCCCGAACACGCGCCGTATGGACGCGCGGCGATGCAGGCCCTGCAATCCGCCGGTCTGTGGGAACAAATCCAACCGCACCTGGTATTGGGAGAGAACGTCTCTCAAGCGGCGCAGTTCGCGGTGTCCGGCTCGGCCCAGGGCGGCATCTTCGCGTATTCGCTGGCACTGGCGCCGGCCTTCGCGACGCGCGGCCAATACGTGCTGCTGGCGCAGTCGCTGCACCAGCCGCTGCGCCAGCGCATGGTGCTCACGCGCAAGGCCGGCAATACAGCGCGTGCGTTCTACCGATACCTGCAACAGGACGCGGCGCGTGTTGTTTTCAAGCGCTACGGATTTCTGCTGCCCGGTGAGACCGCCGGTTGACAGACGCATGGACTGGCCTGCGCTCTGGCTGTCGGTCGAACTGGCCCTGGCCACCGCCGTGATCCTGCTGCCGCTGGGCGTGCTGGCCGCACGTTGGCTGGCGACCAGCACGCATGCGCTGCGCCCGCTGCTCGAAGCCATGTTGACGCTGCCGCTGGTGTTGCCGCCGACGGTGCTGGGCTTTTACCTGCTGGTGGCCATGGGCGGGGACTCCCCGCCCGGCGCGCTGTTCCAGCAGATATTCGGCCACACGCTGGCGTTCTCGTTCACCGGGCTGCTGGTGGCCAGCGTGATCTTCAATATCCCGTTCGCGCTGATGCCGATGCAAAGGGCGTTCGAGGCCATCCCGACCGAGCTGCACGATGCCGCGCGCACCTGCGGACTGTCACGCTGGCGCAGCCTGTGGCACATCGAGCTGCCGCTGGCAAGGCGCGGCATCGTCAGCGGGATGATCATGACCGCCACCCATACGCTGGGTGAATTCGGCGTGGTGCTGATGGTCGGCGGCAGCATCCCCGGACAGACACGCACGATCGCGATCTCGATCTACGACAAGGTGCAGGCGTTCGACATGCAGGCCGCCGGCACGATGTCGGCCATGCTGCTGGCGCTGTCGACACTGGCGCTGCTGGTGTCCACCTGGTTGACGCGAACCCCTGCACGCGTCGCGCGCGGCTGACCCATCCCATGCTGCAAGCCCAGTTGTACCAGGCCGGGCCGATACCGCTGCAGGCGCGCATCCACTGTGCGGCCGGCGAGTTGCTGGCACTGGTCGGTCCGTCGGGCAGCGGCAAGACCAGCGTGCTGCGCGCGTTGGCCGGCCTGTTGCGTCCGACCCAGGGCCATATCTGCCTGGGCGACACCGTCTGGTTCGACTCGGACAGCGGCATCGATGTGCCGGCCGAGCGACGACCGGTGGGCATGGTGTTCCAGCACTACGCGCTGTTCCCGCACCTCAGCGCGCTGGACAACGTGCGGCTGGCGCTGCCACAGCGCGCCAGTGCAGAAACCGCGTTGCGCCTGCTGGCCGACATGCAGCTGGACGGACTGGCCAGCCGCATGCCACTCGAACTCTCCGGCGGCCAGCGCCAGCGGGTCGCATTGGCACGCGCGCTGGCACGTGCGCCTGGTCTGCTGCTGCTCGACGAGGCGTTTGCCGCGGTCGACCAGCCAACCCGCCAGTCGCTGTACGACGAACTGGCCAAGTTGCGCGCGCGGGTGTCGTTGCCCATCGTCATGGTGACCCACGACCTGCGCGAAGCGCGCACGCTGGCCGACCGGATCTGCATTCTGGACGCCGGTGCAACGCTGCAGCACGGCACGCCGCAGCACGTCATGTCGCAGCCGCGCAATGCCCGGGTGGCCGCGCTGGTGGGCCTGCGCGACATCCACCAGGGCATTTTTCACCAGGCCGCGACGGTCGGCAGCATGGCGCGGTTGCGCTGGGGCGATGCCAGCCAGGGTATCGACCTGCTGACCCGAGACAAAGGCCGGCTCGACGACGGTGCCTCGGTGCGCTGGGTCTTGTCGGGGGAACACGTCCAGTTGCATGCGGCGGCCACCAGCGGGGTCAATCTGGTGCCGTGCCTGGTGCGCGGTGTACGCATCCTGGGCGAGATCGCGACCCTCGAATGCCAGCCGCAGGAACTACCGCATGCGCGCGTGCACCTGGACGTGACGACCCGCTACGCGCGCCTGCACGCGCTGCAGCAAGGCGCCGTGGCGACGCTGGAGATCGACCCGCAGGGCATCCACATCATGCCGGTCAAACGCGCACTGCAGGATCCACTGGATTGACGCGGACGAGGTCCGGCGCCGCGGCATCGGCTTCGGGTGCCACGACAGCAGATTCAGCCGCGACACCGGCCGGGAACCAATGCCGGGTGCGGTTGGCGAACGCCACCAGCGACAACATCACCGGCACTTCGACCAGCACACCGACCACCGTGGCCAGCGCGGCGCCCGAATCCAGGCCGAACAACGAGATGGCCACCGCCACCGCCAACTCGAAAAAGTTCGAAGTGCCAATCAGGCAGGCCGGTGCGGCGATGTCGTGCGTCAGGCGCATCTTGTAGGCAGCGGCATAGGCAATGGCAAAGATGCCGTAGCTTTGCAGCACCAGCGGCACGGCAATCAACAGGATCACCAGTGGCCGGGCCAGCAGCGTTCCGGCCTGAAAGCCGAACAGCAACACAACGGTGGCAATCAGACCCAGCACCGACCAGGGCTTGAGCGCCGCCACACCGCGTGCCAACCGCGCGGCACCGCCGCTGCGCATCCACAGGTGGCGCGTGATGACGCCGGCAACCAGCGGCAACACCACGTACAGCAGCGTCGACAGCAACAGCGTCTGCCATGGCACGCTGACGTCGGTGACTCCCAGCAAAAAGGCGGCGATCGGCGCGAACGCGAACACCATGACGAGGTCGTTCACCGACACCTGGACCAGTGTGTAGTTGGGATCGCCGCGGACCAGCTGGCTCCAGACGAACACCATGGCGGTACACGGCGCCACGCCCAGCAGGATCATGCCGGCAATGTATTCGCTGGCCGATTTCGGATCGACCCAGGGCGCGAACAGGTAGTGAAAGAACAGCACCGCCAGTGCCGCCATCGTGAACGGCTTGATCAGCCAGTTCACGACCAGCGTCAGCACCAGGCCGCGCGGCCTGCGACCCACGTCCTTCACGGCTGCCAGGTCGATCTGGATCATCATCGGGTAGACCATCACCCAGATGAAGACCGCCACCACCAGGTTGACATGCGCCCATTCCAGCGCGGCAATGGCCTGAAACACGCCGGGCACCCATACCCCCAGGCCGACACCGGCCAGCATGCCCAATCCGACCCATACGGTCAGGTAGCGTTCGAACAGTCCCATCGGGAAATCCTTTAGCGGTCACTGCCGCAGCCACCGCCAGTGCAAGACTTTGCGCAACTCGCCATAGCCTTGACCGGCACGCCGACCGGGTTGCCGACCGGCGAGCTGCGGCAAGCGCCCTACTTTGCCTCCTCGATCATCTGAATCGTCTTGTCTTCCACCTCACGCGCCACGACCTCCAGGGCCGGGTCCTGCGACAGTGCCATCAGCATCTTCACCGGCGTGATCAGGCCCAGCCGGGTCTGGCCCTTTTCGGTGTAGACCGAAATGCGGCACGGCAAGGCCATGTTCAGGCGCATATCGGCCGACAACACCTTGGCGGCCTGGGCCGGATTGCAGACCTCGAACACCTTGCATTGCTCGGCGAAGTCGATACCCTTGCTGCGCAGGGTTGCTCCCAGGTCGTGCACATGCAACACGCCAAAGCCATTGCGTTTGACCGCAGCATCCAGATCCTGCGCGGCCTGGTCGAAAGTTTTGTCGGATTCGGCAATGAAATACATGATGCTCCTCGTTGGTTGTCAGACATTGTTATACCGCGTCGCCGCCAACGCACCCGTGACTTTGCGCATCTGCGACCGAAAAACAGGATGGCAGTGACCGTAAGTCGTTCCCGGGCATCGCCAGTGCAAAAACCCTTGGCTTCGGCGCTGTGCCAACATCTGCGCATCCGCACCACAACCCGCAAGGACCGAAACCGCCATGTCGACACTCGCCGACTTCCCGATCACCCGCAAATGGCCTGCACAATATCCGCAACGTCTCCAGTTGTATTCGTTGCCCACGCCCAACGGCGTCAAGGTCTCGATTCTGCTGGAGGAAACCGGCCTCCCCTACGAACCGCATTTGGTCAGTTTCGATACCCAGGATCAGACCTCGCCCGAGTTCCTCTCGCTGAACCCGAACAACAAGATCCCGGCCATCATCGACCCCGACGGGCCGGGCGGAAAAGCGCTGGGCCTGTGGGAAAGCGGCGCGATCCTGGTCTATCTGGCCGAGAAGACCGGCCAATTCCTGTCGCTGGACGCGGCCGCAAGATACGAAACCCTGCAGTGGTTGATGTTCCAGATGGGCGGCATCGGTCCGATGTTCGGCCAACTCGGTTTCTTCCATCGCTTTGCCGGCAAGGAATACGAGGACAAACGCCCGCGTGACCGCTACGCAGCCGAGTCGCGGCGCTTGCTCAAGGTGCTTGAGCAACGTCTCGAAGGTCGCGACTGGATCATGGGCGACGACTACACCATCGCCGACATCGCGGTCTTTCCGTGGGTACGCAATCTGATCGGCTTTTATGCTGCGGGCGATCAGGTGGGATTCCAGGACTTCCCGCAGGTCAAACGCGTACTCGATAGTTTCGTGGCCCGTCCTGCGGTCGAACGCGGACTGGCGATCCCACGGCGCGGGTGAGTGAGGCCAGGGTCAGGTTTCTCTTCTTGCTTGTGACCGTCGGCTCTCAAAATGAAAGACCTGACCCGCATGTCTGGAACGTGTCGAACCGTCACGCATCAATGGCTGCGTGTTTCTGCATCAAATCGGGATCGATTTGCGACTAGCATCGGGCTTGATCTGTCGGTGCCGGTTCGGCTGTGCCCACTGCAGCCGATGGCGCCTTTCGCAACATCGGGGGAAATTCAATGCTCACGCTTTACATCGGCAACAAGAACTATTCGTCCTGGTCCATGCGCCCCTGGGTGCTGCTGAAGCAAGCCGGGATTCCATTTGACGAGGTGATGGTTCGCTTCGACTCGTTCGCGGCCGACTCGCAGTTCAAGATGACCATGGGACCGGTCAGCCCGGCCGGCAAGGTTCCCGCGCTGGTGGACGACGGCTTCGTGGTCTGGGACTCGTTGGCGATTGCGGAATACCTGGCCGAGAAATTTCCCGACCGCCATTTTTGGCCGCAAGACCCCCAGGCACGTGCCCGCGCACGGTGCGTCAGTGCCGAGATGCATTCGGGCTTCCAGAACCTGCGCGGCACGTGCGGGATGAACATCGAGGCCGACCTGCGCCAGGTCGGCGCGCTGGTCTGGCGCGACACGCCGGGCGTGCGCGCCGACGTGACACGCATCATCGCAATGTGGAGCGAACTGCTCGATACGTACAAGGGACCGATGCTGTTCGGCGCCTTCTCGATCGCCGACGCCATGTTCGCACCGGTGGTGATGCGCCTGACGCGCTTCGGCCTGCCGGTGCCCGCGCAAATCGCGGCCTACATGCAACGGGTCGAGGCTTTGCCTGGCGTCGCGGCCTGGGTCGAACAGGCGCTGCAGGAAAACGACTTCCTGCAATCCTCGGAACCTTACCGCTTCACGCGCTGAGCGCCGAACCGCGCAACATCCCTTGCGCGGCACACTAAACTGCCAGCCATGGACATCTATCTGGTGGGTGGCGCAGTGCGCGACACCCTGCTCGGCCTACCGGTCAAGGACCGGGACTGGGTTGTGGTCGGCGCGTCACCCCAGCAGCTGCTCGACCAGGGTTTTGTGCCGGTGGGCAAGGACTTCCCGGTATTCCTGCATCCGGCAACGAAGGAAGAGTACGCGCTGGCGCGCACCGAGCGCAACACCGCGCCCGGCTACAAGGGCTTCGCCTTTCACGCTGCGCCCGATGTCACGCTGGAGCAGGATCTGGCCCGGCGCGACCTGACGATCAACGCCATGGCCGTGGCGCAGGAGCAGCTCGACAACCAAGGCAATTTCGACCCGACCAGCGTACGCATGGAAGACCCGTTCCACGGCCAGCGCGACCTGCAGCTGCGCCGGCTGCGCCATGTGACCGGCGCGTTCGGCGAAGACCCGGTGCGCATCCTGCGTGTGGCCCGCTTCGCCGCCCGCTTCGCCCAATTTCACGTGGCCCACGAAACCCGCGACCTGATGCGCCGAATGGTGCTGGCTGGCGAAATCGACGCCCTGGTGGCCGAGCGCGTGTGGCAGGAGCTCGCGCGCGGACTGATGGAACAACGGCCCTCGCACATGTTCGATGTGCTGGCCGACTGCGCTGCGCTCACGCATCTGTTGCCGGAGCTGCCGGCAACCGGCGTCAAAGCCGCGGCCGGCGGCTGCCATGCGAACGGCACACTCGATCATGCAGCCTTGTGGCGGGCACCACTGACCGTACGGTTTGCTGCTATGGCCCTGTTCATGCCCAGCGACACCGCGCGCAGCGCCGTCTGCGAGCGGCTGCGTGTGCCAACCGACTGCCGCGACCTGGCACTGCTGGCGGCCCGCGAGCGGCAAGCCATCGACGCCAGCACGCGGCTGGACGCCGCCGCCCTGGTGGAACTGCTGGAGCGCTGCGATGGCTTGCGCAAGCCGGCACGGTTCAGGGAACTGCTGCAGCTATGCGCCATCATGGCATCGGCGCCAGACCAGTCGGATCCGGCGCATTACGCGCCCCAGGCGCGCCTGCAAGCCGTGTTGTCGATCGCACAGTCCGTCGCCACCGACGCCATCGCACGCCGCGTCATGGCGGCCGGTCAATCCGGTCCGCAGGTCGGTGCGGCGATTCAGGCGGCGCGCATCGCTGCGGTCGCTGCGGGCAACGACGTTCTGCCGGCAGCCTGATCCTGAGGCCGCGAAATGCTTTCTGGCCGCGCGCGCATGGCAGACCGCGCGCGCGTCCCGGGCGCGATCAGGAGGGCGCGGCACTCTGCTCCGCGAATGTCCCCCGCGCCGGGCTTCGCCCGCCGCTCCTCCTTTATTTCGCTGCGCAGAGCGCCGCGCCCTCCTGATCGTGACGGGTGTTGGGTGTGCGGGGGATCGCGTGCAACGAACCTCGGTTGGCAGGTTGACTGGCCGAATTCTCTGGTCACCCAGGAAGTACTGACGGCGCGCTGGGCCGCTTATTCTCAGCGCATCCCCAGCACGGTATCCCTGAACAGCTCGCCAAGTTCGCGCGGTGGCGAGCGCCAATACTGGCGCGGCGCCGTGACCTGCGCGCCCAGCGCGGCGGCCGCATGCCAGGGCCAGCGTGGATCGAAGATCATCGCCCGTGCGATCGCCACCAGATCGGCCTTGCCATCGGCCACGATGGCCTCGGCCTGCTGCGGCTCGGTAATCAGACCGACCGCCATCGTCGTGACACCGGTCGCCTGTTTGACCTGTTCGGCGAACGGCACCTGGTAAGACGGCCCGATCACCAGTTTCTGCTGCGGCGAAATGCCACCGCTGGAAACATCGATCCAGTCGACACCCCGTGCCTTGAGCGCGCGGGCAAAGCCAATGGTCTGTGAGATGTCCCAGCCGCCGGCTATCCAGTCGCTGGCAGAGACCCGCACACCGACCGGCTTGCCAGCCGGGAAGGCCGCCCGCACGGCGTCAAACACCTCGAGCGGAAAGCGCATGCGGTTCTCCAGCGCGCCGCCGTAGCTGTCCGTGCGATGGTTGGAGATCGGCGACAGGAACTCGTGCAACAGGTAGCCATGTGCGACATGCAGCTCAATGCCGTCCAGGCCCAGCCGCGCCGCACGTCGGGCCGACGCAGCAAACGCGGCGCGGATCCGATCCAGCCCCGCGCTATCGAGGGCCAGCGGCGGCACCTCGCCGTCCTTGATCGGCACCGCCGAGGGTGCATGGGCCAGCCAGCCGCCCTCGGACACTGGAATTTGCTGACCACCGTCCCAGGGCGCCCGGCTCGCCGCCTTGCGCCCCGCATGGGCCAGTTGAACCACCACCGCCGACGGCGAATGCTGGCGGATGGCCGCGAGCACCGGCACCAGTGCGGCTTCGGTGGCGTCGTCCCACAGCCCGAGGTCACCCGGGGTGATGCGGCCCTCGGCCTCGACCGCCGTCGCCTCGATACACAACATGCCGGCGCCCGACAAGGCCAGGTGCCCGAGATGGATCAGGTGCCATGGCTGCGCCTGACCATCGACGGCGGAGTACTGGCACATCGGCGAGACGACGATGCGGTTGGAAAGCGTGAGTTCGCGCAGCGTGAAAGGTGAAAACAGGATACTCATGGATCAAATCAAAACAGTTGGAAACACGATCAGCTTTTCGCCGGCGCCGTCAGGGCATCCCGCAGCAGCTGGTAGCGTGTGCGCACCAGCGTCATTTCACGGTACCAGTCGACGAGGTCGCCCCAAGGATCGTTGACCTTGGCCAGCCCCGAAACGAAGGCCACGACGGTGCCCACCTCGATGCGCCCCTGCACCACGTAGTAGCCGCCCACGCCCAGGGCCGTCGCCACGCCCAGGTGGTGCGTGAGGTTCATCAGGAAGTACATCGAGAACTTGATCTTGAAAATGCCCATATTGAGTTCGAACACGTGTTCGATGCGCCCTTTGCGCAGACCGGTAGCGCCCTTGTCGCCTGCGGCATGCTGGCCCACGATGTCGCCGCCCACGCTGCGCAGCGTCTGTATCCGCTCGCCCGAGCGCAGGTTGATGGCGCGCTGCATGAGCGGAACGAACAAGAGCTGCGGTGCGAACGCGGCCGCGCAGAGCAGCGCGACGATTGGCTGCAGGTAGAACAGGTAGCCGAATACGCTCAAGAGAACGCCGACCTGCAGCACGGGCTCGGAAACGCTGATGCCGACAAATCCGCCGATCGGTTCGACCTCCGACAGGATCATGGATACCTCGGTGCCTTCCGCCTGCTCCTGAT
>JBDTMH010000069.1:0-19190 GCA_039934375.1 Burkholderiaceae bacterium
GGCCCTATTTACGGGCCCTATTTCTTCGGCGCCTTCGCATAGCGCAGATACGGCAGTTTGACGTCGATGGCGCCGAACTTCGCTTTCGCTTGCTCGTCGTTCAGGCTCATCGCCACGATTACGTCCTGGCCGGGCACCCAGTTGGCTGGCGTGGCGATCGGCACGCCGTCGGTGGCCTGCACGGCATCCAGCGCGCGCAGGATTTCGGCAAAATTGCGACCCACCGACATCGGGTACGACATGGTCAGGCGCACTTTCTTGTCCGGTCCGATGATGAACACGGTACGCACCGTGGCACTGTGCGCAGGCGTACGGCCATCGGGCAAATAGGCATCGGCCGGCAACATGTCGTACAGCTTGGAGACATGCAGCGAGGTGTCGTCGATGATCGGGAAGTCTGCCGGCGCGCCGGCGAAGCTCTCGATGTCGCGCTTCCACTTCTTGTGGTCTTCGACGTTGTCGACCGAGACACCCATCACCTTGGTGTTGCGCTTGGCGAAATCGGGCGCCATCTGTGCCACGGCACCGAATTCGGTCGTGCAGACCGGCGTGAAGTCTTTCGGATGCGAGAACAGGATGGCATAGCTGTTGCCAATCCATTCGTGCAAACTGATCTGGCCCGCGGTGGAGTCCGCGGTGAAATCTGGGGCGGTATCGTTGATGCGGATAGACATGGTGGTAGTCCTTGGTTGTTGTGCAAATGGATCTGCAGGCCACGACCAGCGGGCGTGCAGATCTGCAGTTCTAACACAGGCTCGGGGGCTTCTCGATACCCACGTTCGCGACCGGTGGATCCAGATGCCTTGCCCGAGCTGTACGGAAGGTCACAATATTCGCGCTAAGTACTTGATACACAAGGAATATAATTGCGCCCTCTTAACGCAGTGGCGGACCGTCGATCCTGAACTGCGCCTCCACCAATTCACCGCCAATGCATTCAGCGCCAAACCGCCCTTGCGGTGCGCGCCCGTGCTTGCGGCTGTACAAGGGCCTGCATGAAAGACCATTACGCCGCGCTGGGCGTCGGCAGTGCGGCCCTGCTTGCCGAAATCAAGACGGCATTTCGCCGGCAGGCGGCGCTGCACCATCCGGACCGCAGCACGGCTGAAGGTACAGCGGCGCGGTTCCGTGCCGTGCAGGAGGCATATGACGTGCTGTCCGACGGCCCCAAGCGCGCCGCCTACGACGACAACCGCAGACGCAACCTGCTGGACAACCCACTGCAGACCGCCAGTGAAATCTGGGCGGCCTACTTCGACCGCCTGGTCTGATACAGAAAAACCGCCCACATGCACCTGTCACCCTTCTTTCATAACTTGCGTTCGGCCTATGTCGCCGAGCTCAATGACCTGAGCCACGAATCGGACGGTGCCTTGGTGCTGCAGCAGCGACTGGCACAACGGCGCGGCGAACTGGAGTTCCTGGTGCACATGCTCGAACTCAGCCCCGAGATGGTCGCCGTCGTGTTTCACAAGGCGTTCAGCTTCGACATACCGATGGCCATGGCGCAGACGCTGGGCAGCGAACCGGAGGACCTGCCCGAATGGGACGTCCTCGCCAACGCCGTGACGGTTGCCCCGTGGGCCCATGGCATGGTCCGAACCGTGCGCGCCCAGGCTGCCGGCGACTGGTTCATGGTCGTGGCCGCCGCATGCGAATACATGCTCGACATGCCGGACACAACGAGCGCCGGTACGGTCGACCATGACAATGCAGATGGCGAGAGCAACCACGATGCCGACCCGGCCGACGGCGGCAACCATCTGTCGGCCGACGACGACACCCGGGGCGACCCACAGACCCGCGAGGAGGCCGGCGCCGACTGGTTGGCCGAGCATGGTTTCGACCGCAAAGACTGAATCGAGGACTCCGCGACATGAACCACCTGGCCCTGATCGAAAAAACCCGCAGCCTGATCGCCGCCGGCGATATCACGGCGGCCGAAGCGGCCCTGACCGACTTGGCGGACTCCGATGGCGATGGCGCGCTGGTGGTGGTGCTGGAGCAGCTTGCACCCAAGGACATCCTGGCGGTGATACGGGAATACGACCCGTCCAAGGAGTCGATCGTCAACCTGCTGGTGACGCCAAACCAGTTCGCCCGCGCAATGGTGATCGAAAAGCAGTACAAGGACCTGACGCACAACCACCTGCGCGGCATGGTCAACTCGGTCATGTTCCGCGAGGACGGCGATCCGGTGGCGTTCCTCAGCGCGATCGCAGACCTCGAAGGCGGCAGCGAAGCCATGGCCGACTATTTCGCCGACAAGTGGAGCCGCATTGAGGCGTTTGCCCGCACCGGCACGTTCGACACTGCCGAGGAAGACGGCGAGATGCTGTCGGAGCAGGCCTTGTTTGCGTCGGCCTATGCCAAGCCCAAAATCGAACTCGACGAAGTGTCCGACCAGGACTGGATGCAACTGGGCTGGTTGCTGCGTTACGAATGTCCCGACCTGTTCATGGAGATGCTGCTGGTGATGCGCGCCAAGGCACGTGCCCATGACCTGGGCCTGGACGCGGAAGACGAACTGCCCGAGGACGACGGCAAGGTTGAAACTGGCGACACCGACCGTGGCCACGCCACGCCGGCCGCGCGCGACGACGACGAAGAATCGGCCATCTGAGCGGCCATCCGCCAACACCGTTGTTGCAACAGCCGATCACCGCCATGGAAAGTCTGCAGGAACCCAATGCCCAGGGCGTGGCGCTGTTCGACCAACGCCCCTTCTTCGAGAAGGCGCTGCACTACGGCGTAACGCACGGCATCATCCCGCCCGAGCGACTTGCCTCCATGCGCCAGGAGGCGCCCAAGGGCATGGTACAGATCGCGCGCTATTTCGGCACCGAGTTCCTGCGCCCCGATCTCGAACTGGCACGGACACGCTTGGTCAATCTGATCAGCCTGTATCTGGAGGCGTCCGGCAACGGCGACCTTGCTCTTGCGGCCCAGGCGCTGCGTGACAACTCATTGCTGTCGCGCTCCAAGGGTGGTTCGGACATGCTCAAGACCTTGATCGCCATGCCGCAAAGCAGCCACTTCGGCATGCAGGAAGGCGCCGGTTTTCGTGACGAGCACATTCCATTGCTGGGCAAATGGACACTGCGCAGCCTGGCCGACTACCACGCCGAGAAAACCCGGCGTTCGCATACGGCGCAACTGGTCGATGCGGCCGCCTGGATGGCGGGCCAGCTAGATCTGGACGCCGACGAACTGGTACAAGCCGGCGTCGACGCGGAGGCCGTCATCCGCACCGCGTTGTTGGCTCGCCTAGGCAAGCGCAGCACGATGCCGGACTGGCCCACATTCGAAAAATGGCTGTCGGCGCTGCGCAAGAAGCACCCGGCACCGTCGACTGAAGACGTGTGCAGCATCGCCATCACACTGCCAAAGGACTTGCCGCAAGACTGTGTCGGCGTCGTGCAATCGGTACGCCAGAGTCTCATCGCAGACCTGCCGAAACTGCTCGATCCGGCATTGCCGATCCGACGGCTGCTGACCCAGACACCGGCTTTCGTCGGGCGCTACTTCTGGGTCGAAGACGCACTGGCCGAGGTCGAACATTTCGAGCGGCAGAATTCCGCCGTGTGGGAAAAGGCCACCGACGGTCACCATGACGACAGTTCCCTGCTGACGCTGTTCCTGCGCATTGCTGCTGGCAGCAGCCACGCGACATTGTTGACAAAGGCCGCGACCACCAGCCTGCTGCGCAAGGTCCGGAAGTCCGGCATGGACCGTGAATTGCCACGCCAGTTCGTTCGCCGCCATGCACCGTTGGCCCTGCAGGACGACTACATCCGGCTGTGGAACGACTTCGCCGAAGAGGCCGAGCCCCTGCTGTGCAGCGACCAGCGCTACGCCAGCCAGGACGCGTTGGCGCTGCTGCACCGCGAATGCAACGTGGCGCCCTGATCAGCGCCGCGCCTGCCGAACACCGACCACCCGACGCCGCGGCGCCGCCTGCGAACGCAACGCCAGCGCGTTGTCCGCGAAAGCCTGGGCCCGGGACCGGTTCAGATACACCAGCCGGATCTCCGTGCCGAACGGACCCGTAGTGCAGAACTTGATGTCCACCACGTTGCAGGGCCGATTCTCGCGGCCCGCGTCGACGACATCGACCGACTCGACGGCGGCCCAATCCACCTGGGTGTCCAAGGGTCGATACGCGGTGCCCCAGATCGTCAGTCGCGATCCAGCCAGTTGAATCCCGGCCGGCCCCGGGGTGACGCGCTCCAGTTGAACAGACTGGCGCAGCCGTCCCTCCAGCACCAGCGTCAACGTCCATGCGGTCAATATTCCGAACGCGATCCAGGCGGCGATCGGTTCATCGGTATTGGCGAGAATGAACGGCGCACCAGCGATCACGAGCACGTCGATGACAATGACCAGGGCAAGCACCCAAAGACGAAACCAGGGGCGTTTCGTGTGTCGCTGACCAGAGTCCCAGACCAGGGCTGGCAAGGCAGCACTCTCCATGTCAGCGCGGTCCGCCGCATCCACTGGATGCAGGCCTGTCGGGCGGTCGCTTGAGGAATTCAGGCATGAACGCGATTAAACCTGAATCCGGCAGTGGCCCGGCCGCAGCCTGCGACCTGCCGCGGCGCTGGCGCCAAGCTTGCACCGAATCCAGCAAAAAATATCTTCCTGACTCCGATCCGTTTCGCCCCCGGCGGTCGTCTTTCAGGCAACAAGCCCGATTGGCGTGCTTGGCCGACAGGAGTAAACCATGACAACCTTGCTGAACATCTTGACCGTCGATCCGGCGAATCAGGCCCGGCTTCTCGCGACCTTGCGTGACAACACGGACAATGTGATTCGTACGCTTGATGGGTGGATTTCCACCCGTATGATTGCGTCGGCAGACGGGACACGCGTCGTTATCCATTCTCAATGGCGCGACACCGCTGCAGTCGCGGCAATGCGCTCTGATCCTCGGATGGTCGCCTATTTCCCCACACTCACTGCTCTTGCCTCGTTCACCTCGGTCATCGGCGACGTTGCTTACGCGACGGAAATCTGATTGGCTTGGACGAAGGAGCAAAGGCATGCAGAATCTGAATGACTATCGGATTGCGATCACAGGCGCCAGCGAGGGCCTGGGATTGGCGATGGCAAAAGCGTTTCTCGCTTGTGGCGCCCAAGTGATAGCGATCGCTCGCAGCGCCGAACGGCTTGAGGCGGTTCGGCAGCTTGGGGCCACCACGATCGCCGGCGACGCGACCGACGCACAGGTCATGAACAACATTGTCGCGGACGAACAGCCGGACGTACTGGTGCTGAACGCCGGTGCGCGGTTGACCGCAAAGACAATCGACAACCAGAGCTGGGATGAGTTCTCCGCCGTCTGGAACACCGACGTAAAGGCAAGCCTTGTCGGCATTCAGGCGGCCCTGCACACGCCAATGAAGCGCGGCAGCCGGGTCATGACCATGTCAAGTGGCGCGGCGATGGTCATGAGTTCGCCCTTCATCGAGCCGGAGAGCCTGTATCTCTCGGGTGGTTATATCGGCGCCAAGCGAATGATCTGGTACATGGCATATCAGGCCAACGTGGTATCTAAAAAGCGTGAACTGGGGATCCATTTCCAGGTGCTCGCTCCCGGCCAGTTGATGCCCGGAACCGCCCTCGGCCAGGCGGTTGCGTCTGCCTATGGCAACGTCGAGGGTGTCAGCGCCGAGCAGCACGTCCTGCAGCGCTATGGGTCGATTCTGGAGCCTGATAGATTTGGGGAAATGGTCTCGGATTTGATCGGCGATCCCAATTACAGTCAAGGCGTGGCGTATGGTTTCCGCGTCGATGCTGGCATCATCCGGCTTGATCTTGCGGAAACCGGTAAGCGAGCCTGATTCAACGATGAACGATACAGCGCAGAATTTCGAAAAATTGCTCGGTGAGATGCGACCAAAGCTTCACCGCTACTGCGCACGGATGACCGGGTCCACGATCGACGGCGAGGATGTGGTGCAGGAGACTTTGCTGAAGGCGTTCACAGCGCGCGAGTCGGCCGGCGTTCTGGACAATCCCCAAGCCTGGCTGTTCCGGATCGCGAACAACGCTGCGCTCGACTTTCTGCGGCACCGCGCACGCGGACGCTTGATGGAAAGCGAGGAGGAACTCGACATGATTGCGGCCCCCGACGTGCCTGACCTCGATATTGCGGCGACGTCTTTGCGCAGCTTCATGCGGCTACCCACGCTCCAACGAAGCGCGGTTATCCTGAAGGATGTGCTTGGCCATTCAGTCGAAGAGGCGGCGGTGATCACCGGGACGAGTGAGCCCGCCCTCAAATCGGCGCTCCAGCGAGGGCGAGAGCGGCTTCGCGCAAGCGCTGGAGAGTCCGACAACATCGCGTTGCCAACGATCGACGGCGCTGCACGCGCGCGGCTTGTCGCCTTTGTGGACGGTTTCAAGAACGGTGATTTCGACGTCGTGCGCGCAATGCTGGCCGAAGACGTCAGACTCGATCTCGTGGCCAGGCTGAAGCGAAGCGGCAAGGGTGAAGTCGGCGAATATTTGGGCCGCTATGCCGCCAGCGAGTCATGGGTGTACTCCCCCGGCCTGGTGGAGGGACGCGCTGCGATGCTGGTTTTTGATCGCGACGTTTCCCTCGATACGCCGGCCTATTTCGTGATCCTCGAGTTTGACGGCGAGCGGGTCGTCGCCATCCGCGACTTCCTGTTCGCACGTTATGCAATGGAAGAGACCGTTGTGCGCGCGATCTCTTGAGCCACATCGCGCACGCTCATTGGCAACTCGCGCCCCAGTTCATGCTTGCCGGACTTGCACTTCGAAAGGGAGTAGATCGGTTGCCACGTCGATGCAGCTCAAGCGATCATGGCCTTCATCGCCATTGCTTTCGCTTCTTCCAGGCTGTAGACACTGACCACTTGTGTCCGAACGGGTCATCCAATACGGTAAACCCATCACCCCAGAACTCGTCCATCAACATCAGCAAGGAATCGCCAATGCGAACTTGCACATTGAGACTTGTCTTCGGGTCGTCGCGACCGCCAGCGACATTCGCGTTCACGGCAATTCGTCCGTTGCGTTGCCCGGATACTGCCTGCGCAGTGACGACCATTCGCGCTGACAGGCAAAGGATCGCGATACGGCCGATTGGTTGGATTGTCCTGGTGCAAATGCCAAATTCCTGACGGAATGCCAGACAACATTCCATCAAAAACGGCCATCCAGGAATTGATCAACCAATGGCATGGGTGGCTGCTCCGTCACGGCTTTTTCACCACGTACCGGGGCACGCCCTTGGTACCGATCATCAATTCGTTCTGAACATCTTCCACGTCATCCAGGCGACGTACGACGGCTTCGATGTCTTTGGCTTGTGCGAGCGTGCGAACGCAGCCGCGCAACCAGACCCGCCGGCGCTGGCCGAGCGCCCACACGCTGGTATCAGCGAACCGGGCCGTTTCGTTGACCGCAATTTTCACCCGCGCGATGATGTCGGCATCGTACAAGTAGCCATTGGACAATCGACACCTTCCAGCCAACCAGCAGCTCACTCCCCGCTGAGATCTTTCGTGAGCAAGGTTTCGATACTCTGCCTCCGTGTACTGCGGTTCCGCGGGCACCGGGCAGAACGGCATCCCCCGTGTGACCTGAAGTACAGGATCGTGAAACGGATTGGTCAGGACATCGCCGTCGGCGCTTTGCGCCAATCCGAAAGAAAGGGCCAGAGCGATCCCAACGACTTTGATACCCAGACGACTATTGCAGCGGGCGAATCGCAAGACGGCGCCATCGCTGGGGAATTTCCTGTTCTTCATGCGGTAGCTGCCCTTTCGAAAGCAAGCCGGGTCTGGCCGGACTACCGAGACTAGCTCAACCGCGGAACCATCCAACGGTAGCGTCGGACAGCGAGCATCGGACACACTGCCGGCAAAAATGGCCATGCAAATTCCAGCAGCGGCGAGTCACGATAACGCCCTGCTGAATCTCACGTCACCTTGTTCGAATTCTGTCGGCGAAGGCGTGTTACTTCGATCCAGCGCACGGATAATCCGCCGGATGCGAATCAACCTCGTCACCCCCTTTGCCGAAAAAAATTCCGTCAAGGCCCTGGGCGCCCGCTGGGATCCGGTCAAAAAGGTCTGGTACATCACCGACGTCGCCGACATGACGCCATTCGCGCGCTGGATTCCCGGCCAGCAGTCAGCCACTGACGGCGTCGGCGGAGCAGTGGCACCCCGGTCTTCGCCCCAGTCGGCCATCGCCACGCCACGACCGCGGTCCCACTTGACTGCCCGCAAGCCGCCGCCGTTGGACGTGCCGCATTGTGGTTGCATGGTGCTGCCGTGGGAGGCGTGCGAACACAGCACCCGACCTTGAGGTCGTACCATACCCGATCCACCCATCTCGAAAAAAAGCTGTTGATTTTCACAGTGGTTTGCATATACTGGATGAAAATACAGTCAACCCATTTTTTTGGAGATGAACGATGGACAACATGGAATGGATCGCGCGCTGCTCAGCGCGTCTGCATGCGCAATGGCCACGGCTGGCGCGCGAACAACGTGATGAAGTCGCGCGCGATCTGCTGTCGCAACGGCGCTGGCAACAAAGTGAACCCGAGGCCGCTGTCGTCGAATGGCTGCGCCAGGGCATTCCGGCTCCAGCCGGCAGCAAGGCCTCATGATGCTGAGGCAACCCTACTATCCCCCGGTCATTCAGCACCGTTTTTGGCGATTGTCCGATGCCATGCCAGGACGGAGGCTCCTGGTGGCGATCTGGTCCTGGATGTGATGCCTGGCAGCGGCGCCTGCTAGCCATCGCTAGCATGACGTTCAGCGTGATGAGCGCCTCCAGCCCAGGCTTTGCCAGGCCTCCCGAGGGGGTGCGCGGAACCTTGGGAGCGGCCTGCGTTTCATCATGACCGTGACCTTGGTCATGGCGCGCAGGCGCAGGTGACGCAAAATACGGACTCGGTCAACAGGCTGGTTGGTATGCGTGCCGCCGACCCCGGCAGATTTGCAAACCATCCACAATACGCCATGCCATCCGCATCCAGGTCCAGCTACAGCGCTACAGCACAATTTTTTCACTGGGCCACGGCCGTGCTGGTCGTGGTGGCATTTGTCTACGGGCTCGGCGGCTCCGAACAACGTGTCTACCTGCCCAGTCGCGACTTCGAGCGCCAGTTGCATGAGACGCTGGGCATGACGGTATTGCTGCTGACGGCACTGCGCCTGGGGTCGAAACTTTTCGACGCCCGGCCTGCGCCGCTGGCGATGCCGCGCTGGATGGAACAGACGTCGCGCACGGCACACGGCTTGCTCTATGTGCTGCTGTTTGCCGTGCCGATCACCGCCATCGTCGGCGCCTGGCTCGAGGGACATGACGTAACCTTGTTGGCCGGCATCCGGTTTGCGCCGCCGATGGCCAGCGTCCATGATCTGGGCGTGCGCATCTCCGAACTGCATACATGGCTGGGTGACGCGATCCTGTGGGTGGCCGGCGCTCACGCGCTGGCGGCAATCTTCCACCACGCCATCCTGAAAGACGCCACGCTGGTGACCATGCTTCCCGCATTCATCGCCAGGCGGCTGCCCGGTGGGCGCTGAACGCAGCGCAGTTTCGGGCATTCGGGCACACTGCGCAGCATGTCCCTTGCCAGTCCTGCGCCCGCTGCCGTTACCGACAAGACCCGCCTGAGCATCACCTGTGCACTGGGTGCTTCGCTGGCGTTCTCAATCAACGACATCACCGTCAAGTCATTCAGCGGCAGTTTCCCGCTGCATGAGGTCGTGCTGATCCGGGCCCTGGTGGCATTGGCGCTCACGGTTGCCCTGCTGGCACCGCACGGCGACAGAATCAGCGTCTTTCGGACCCGGCGAAAACCAGCGCACCTGTTCAGGGGTGTGTGCGTGGTGATCACCAACTTGGCCTACTTTGCGGCGCTGGCGGCGCTTCCGCTGGCGGAAACTTCGGCCATCTTCTTCGTGGCGCCATTGCTGATCACCGCGTTCTCCGCCGTCCTGCTCAAGGAGCGGGTGGGCGTGCGGCGTTGGTCGGCACTGGTCGTGGGCATGTTCGGTGTGTTGCTGATCGTCAAGCCCGGAACCTCGGCGTTCCAGTGGGCGCTGCTGCTGCCTGCCATTTCGGCCGTGGCGTATGCCAGTATGCACACGATGACGCGAAGCATGGGCCTGAGGGAGTCTGCCGTGACCATGGCGGTCTACATCCAGTTGTCCTTCATCGTCGTATGCAGCGCCATGGGTTTGGTCTTTGGCAGCGGTCAATGGGCCGGCAGCGGACATCCGTCACTGGAGTTCATCTTTCGTGCCTGGGTATTGCCGGGACCGAAGGATTGGGCCCTGTTGGGGCTGGCCGGTGGCTGCTCGGCAAGTGGCGGCTACCTGATCTCGCAGGCCTACCGCAACAGTGCGGCGGCCCTGGTGGCACCGTTCGAGTACAGCGCGCTGGTGCTGGCGGCATTCTGGGGGTTCACGATCTGGGGCGAAATTCCCGGGCCATGGTCCGGCATCGGCATAGGGTTGATTCTGACGTCAGGCTTGTTCGTGGCGCTGCGCGAGGGCAAACTGCAGATTGCGCCCACCGCTCAGGAAGCGGCCGGGCGACGATGATGTGAGCGGGCCGACGACTATGCGCGGGGCAGCAGTTGCATCAGCCGTGCAACGTACACGTCGTCGATCTCGAGCGCCTGAAGTTGGTTCGCCAACTGTTCGAGGTAATGGCGATTGGAGCCGATCGCTCCGGTGGCTTTGGCGATCATGGCGGCAGTTTGTTCGAGCGTCAGCTCGCCCACGTAGTCGCTGTGTGCCGGATTGGATGCAAACACAAGTGCACTGACCGGGCCCTGGGGCGTATCGACCGGCAATAGCCGCGGACAGTACGAACCCCGGATCATTTCGCGCCGCCACAAGATCTCCGATTCGGCCTCCACCATGTCGGCGCAGATCCGGAATACCAGACCCTTGCAGCAGCAGTCCTGCTGCTCGTCCAGCGACAGCATCAGCCCGGGAAACTCGGCGCACCCGCGGCCCAGGGTCGTCTTGAACGAGAAGCGGCGCTGGTAGCCGTGCAGTTCGGCCAAACGCACTTCGGCAAAAACCAGCGCCGGGTCCCACATCAGAGAACCGTAGGAATACACCCAGAGGTCTTGGTCCGGCAGCCGACCGTCCAGCAGCGCGCGCCTGTTCAGTTCGCGCTCGTCATCGGACAAGCGCCAGTCGGCCGACCGTCCCATGTCGCTGGCTCGCTGGTCCCACAAGGCAAAGACATCGGGTGTCATGCGCACGAAGGACTGCTCCATCGGCGTCAATCGGCCGCACAGTCTCGGCACGTGCCGGTAGGCGTCAGGAATCAGCTTGTCGTCGTCTTTCATGCCGCGAAGTCGCCACACGCCTGCATCCAGGTTGCAAGGCCGGCGGTATGCCGCATCCTACCCGCCTGGCTGCCCCTGCGCCATCACGGAGTCGTGTATTGCAAATCCAGGCTGGCCGGTGACGTGGCGCCAAAGTCGCAGCGCCGGCGCTCCAGTTCGTTGATCAGATCGTCGATGTGCTCGAGGAACGCTTCACGACTGTCATGGGGGCTATCGGTGATGACACGTGCCGAGGTTTCGGCCAGCTCCGTTTCACCGGCGGCACGGGCCCAGCGGCGAACATCGCAGTAGGCGACGAAGGCCAGCCGCCCCAAATCGCCCACTCTTCTGCTATGGCGCAGATCAGCGATCAAATCTTCGAGGCCCAGTTGCAAACTCATCACAGCTTTCATGTTGCATTGCAGCATGATAGCCAAAACTGACTCGAAACTGACGAAATAACCGCACAGCGCCCCTTCCGCGCCGTCGGAGCGTCTCTGAAAATCGGCAAATCACCACGTGGCGGGGCCTCGCGCGTCGATTACCAGAATAGAGTCGTGCATCTGAAATGCGTCGAAATTGCGACAAAGGCAGCAGCAAGCCGACCCGAACCGGTTTTGGCGCCGACCTGTGCAATATCCGGCCGGTCCTGCTGCAACGGTTAGGATAGGCATCGCACGGGCGCAGCCGCACACCTCGACCACCCGATCGCCGGAGACTTCTTTGACAGACTACGATTTCTTGTCGTTTCTTGGCTCGCCGTTGAGCTTGGCCGCGTGCGGCGTGATCCTGCTGGCTGCCGTGTTGACCTACCGGACGCTGCACCGACAATGGACCCGGCACCGGGTCTCCCGCGCCACCCGGGGCCGGGAAACCGCGACACTCGGATTCGCGGCCATCACGGCCTTGCTGATAGTGGCAAGTGTGCATGCCTATGTCGACAAACAGGACCGCGACATCCGCATGCTTGCCGAACTGGAGCAAAAAAGTGCACTGGCCAGTGAGCTGCGCGCCAGGATCACAGGCGAGGTCGACCGCGTGCGCAGCTTGCTGGCAGATCGCACGGTACGGCGCATCGAACAGCAACAACTGACACAGGCGCGCGACGAACTGGCCCGCTTCCAATCACTCAAAGACCCGCGGATCACGCAGATGCTGGCGCTGATCGACACCGAACTGGAGATCCGCAGCCTGGTCGCGCAGGCCCTGTCCGAGACCGCGCCCGACAAATTGTTCACGATCTACACCCGCCTGTCGGAACTGGTGCCCGACCAAACGCAGTACAAGGAAAGCGCAGAACGCTACGCTGCTGCCATGAAAGGTGAAGCCGCTGTCAGTGGCGGCGCGGCAGCAAAGACGAACTGAATGCAGTCGACGCTCGCATCGGACCGTCACCCCTGGTTGACCTTTTCTGTCGGCCGAGTCGACAGACCGCGCACCCCGGACTCTGACCAGATGCGGTTGCGATAGCTGTCGACGCCTAGGTTGTACACCCACAATGGCTGTGCCAACCGGGCCAAGAATACGGGGGTTCGGTCAACCGGCATGCGCATTCGCCGGTCGCCACCGCAACGCCGGCTCAGGCGTGCGTGTCCAGCAAGGCACCTGCCATCCGGTTGCTGGTCCTGAAGACCGAAAGACTGGCGGCAAATGCGTTTCGTGCCTCCAGTTGACTGACCACGTCCCGCACCAGGTCGGGGCCGGCAACGTCCGCGCGGGTGACGGCCACCTGGACACCGCCACCGGCCGCAGATTGCTGCTGGACTTGCTGGCGGCGAAAGCCATCAGTGGCGAGATTCGCCACGTTATGGGCCGACGCGCGCAACTGCGTCTGCGCAGCGTTCATGCCGGACAATGCGATCGATGCAGTGGAATTCAAGCCATTCCTTTCCGAGACACGGGCTTGACCGATACTATCGCGGAACCCACCCGCAGCACCGTCTCCAGATCAATCAACTGCCACTTTGGCGAAATTGTTCCTGGTGCCGGCAGCCATTACCGCCGGGGTGAACCCTGCCAACACCCGAACTCAAGCACGCGCCATGTCGGACGTCGAGATTGCACCAGCCACCCGTAGCACCAAACGCATCCTGAGAGCCTTGTTCGCGCTGACCGCGCTGCTCGTCATGGTCTTGTCGTTGCTCCCCCTGGGCCCCGAAGCTCCCTCGCTGGGTTGGGACAAGGCCAACCATATGACGGCCTTTGCGCTACTGGCCTTGCTGGGCTGCCGTGCCTACCCGGCGCATGTGCCCGCGGTATTGGTCGGCCTGCTGGCCTACGGCGGCCTGATCGAAATCCTGCAGTCCTTCACGAGCTACCGAACTGCCGAATGGGCCGACCTGTTCGCCGATGCGCTGGGCCTGCCCCTGGGCTGGGTGGTCGCTCGATTGCGCCGAGGTTTGCGTGGAGACGCCTGAAACGCGGGCACCCGCAGCACGGGCAAAAGCAATTGCCCGACCCGGTAGCTGCACGCGCGGCGCCATCTCTGTGGCGTTGCTGGCGACCAGTCTGGCGGGCATTCAGAACGCCTTTGCGCAGAACGCCACCGCTACAGCGCCCGCCGCGCAGGAATCGGCGTCTGCCCCGGAGCCGGTACCGGACCTGGAGACCTTGCTTGCGTTGGCGCGGCAGGGTCATCCGGTCGCCCAGTTCAACCTGGGCGTCAAATACGACTTCGGGCAAGGCGTGACCAAGGACCCGGAGCAGGCCGTGCACTGGTACCGGATGGCAGCGGCTCAGGGACACGGCGGCGCGCAATTCAACCTCGCTGGCATGTATTTCGAAGGGCTGGGCGTCCAGCGCGACCTGTTGCGCGCCACGATGTGGTTCACGCTCAGTGCCGAGGCCGGCGTCGGCGGCGCAGCCAAAAATCGCGCTATTCTCAGTCGCGCGCTGAACCCCGAACAACAGGCGCAAGCCCGCGCCATGGCGCTGCAATGCCGGCAACGCGAATTCAAGGACTGCGAACCCTGAGCGCGGTCGCTCGACACCCCTGCGCCAGGCCTGGGCCAAGGACACTTCACAGGGCTAGTCGGTGTGATGTCCAATAGCGACATGGACCAACCCCAACTCATCGACCATCGGCTGACCAACCTGGAGATCAAGGCCAGCTTCACCGACGACCTGCTGGACGAGATCAACCAGACCTTGTACCGGCAACAGCAACTGATCGAGCGTCTGACACGCGAATTGCAGAATCTGCGCGAACAGGCGCCCGATGCCGGTAGCGGCGCGTCACGCGGCCTGCGTGACGAATTGCCGCCGCACTACTGAACCGCCTGCAGTTACCGTGACCCCGCGCAAGGCCCACTGACCCATGACCAGTTCCCCACTTGCGCTGCAGATTTTCAGTGCCGAACAGGTGCACGCCGCCCTGCCCTGGCACGCACTGGTCGAGCACCTCGCCAGCGCCTTCGCGCAAGGCGCCGAGGTGCCAGTGCGCCATGCGCACAAACTCGGGGGCCGCGACGCGTTGCTGCTGATGCCGGCCTGGTCTGCGGATGCCATCGGTGTCAAACTGGTGACCGTGATACCCGGCAATGCCGTGCGCAACGCGGCCACGGTGCAGGCCAGTTACCTGCTGCTCGAACGCGCGACCGGCCGCATGTTGGCCCTGATCGATGGCGAGGCGCTGACACTGCGCCGCACTGCCGCCGCATCCGTGCTGGCGGCGAGCTACCTGGCCCGGCCTGATGCGCGCCGTCTGCTGATCGTGGGTACCGGGCACCTGGCCGGATGGATGGCACGGGCCTACCACGCGCTGCGTCCGGAGCTGTCACATATCGCGGTCTGGGGACGCAATGCGCAGGCACGTACGGTGCTTGCGCAGTCTCTGGCCAGTGAAGGGCTACCGGCGCACCCTTGTGACGAATTGAGCGGCGCCGTGCAGACGGCCGACATCGTGTGTTGCGTCACCACGTCCACCGTGCCGCTGGTGCTGGGCGAATGGTTGCAACCTGGAACCCATCTCGACCTGGTCGGAGCCTTCAAGCCGGACATGCGCGAGACCGACGATGCGGCAGTCGTGCGGTCGCACGTCTTCGTCGACACCTATTCCGGCGCGTTGTCCGAGGCTGGCGATCTGGTGCAGCCGCTGGCGGCCGGCCAGATCGACCGTGCCCATGTGCGGGGCGAACTGGCTCAGCTGGTTCGCGGCGAAATACCAGGTCGGCAATCGGCGCAGGAGATCACCCTGTTCAAGTCGGTCGGCACGGCACTGGAAGACCTGGCGGCGGCGCGCATGGTACTTGCGGCATCTCACTGACATTTTTCCGGCGCTGGTGCTGCCGACGCTTCCGTATACTTTCGCCGCATGTGCAGTCACTATCAGGCCATCAAGGAGCGCGAACGGTTTTTCCGTCTGTTCGGCGTCTATCCGCCCGACCCCGAGGGCAAGTACGACATGTGGCCCGGTTACACCGGCGTGATGGTGCGCCGTCCGCGCGAACACGACAGTGGTGACGAAGCGGTGGCCGCGCTGGAGGCCGTTGCAGGCTTGTTCGGACTGTTGCCGCACTGGGCCAAGGATACCAAGCTGGCCCGCAACACCTTCAATGCGCGCAGTGAAACTGTGCACGAGAAGCCCAGTTTTCGAGATGCCTGGCGCCGCGGCCAGCATTGCATCATCCCGGCCGACGCGATCTTCGAGCCGGACTGGCGTTCCGGCAAGGCGGTGGCAACGCGCATCTGCCGTGCCGACGGCGAGCCCATGGGCATCGCCGGCCTGTGGTCGTGGTGGCGTTCGCCGGCGGGCGAGAATGTATCCAGCTTCACCATGTTGACCATCAATGCCGACGATCACCCACTGATGCGCAACATGCACCGCCCCAACGAAGAAAAGCGTATGGTGGTGATCCTGCCCGAGGCCGCGCACCAAGACTGGCTCGATGCGCCGGCGCACCAGTCGACGGCGTTCCTGCAACCCTATCCAGCCGATCGGCTAGTGGCCACTATTTGACCTTTACCGGCGCCGCCGGGTAGGCTTGTCGGCCATAATTGCCGCATGAAACCTGCTGCCGAATCGCACCCGACTCCGGACCCCGCGAAGCCGGCCTCCGACAAGCCTGCCGTCGAGACGCCGGCAGCATTCAACCCCGACAGCACCCAGACCTTCCAAGCCAAGATGCCGGCCGCGCCGGTATGGTTTTCGTCCATGGCGGCCGGCAACAGCCGCGAGAAGAGCCGCCTGCGGACCGAGCTGGCGCAGATCAAAGGCGCGGTGCCCTTGTTGATGAAGCAGCGCAATGGCGGAACCTGGACTGCGGAGGAGCGCAAGCAGTTACGCCAGATGGTGCGGTCGCTGACTTCCGTCAGCCCCTACCTGCTGGTGTGGGCGGTTCCCGGATCATTACTGATTCTGCCGTTCCTGGCCTGGCATCTGGACACCCGCCGCAAACGCCGCGCCAGCCGAAGCTCGCGGGCCTGAAAGCCCGCTGGCGGGGTATGGCGCACTGCAGCAGCCTGCTAATTTGCTTTATGCCTGAAATATTTTTCTCTAAAGCTCGGGTTATTCTCTATTGCCGACGCCCGTTGCTTGGGTACCATCCAAAGTCAAGAGTTCGGCACTGACGCGCCGCCCGCCATTATTTCGAAGGAGATTCACATGACTTCTCGCCGCCTGGTGCTCACCCGCAGCGCCGCCCTGATCGCATCCGCATCCTCAGGCCTGCTGATGACCCGGCTGGCCCAAGCCCAGGGAAACAAGGTCCGGGTCGGCCTCATGTTGCCATACACAGGCATCTATTCCCAGCTTGGCGTGGCGATCGAAAACGGTTTCCGGTTGGCGATCGATGAGCAAGGTGGCAAGCTTGGTGGCCGCGAGATCGAGTTCTTCAAGGTCGACGACGAGTCCGATCCTCCGAAAGGGGTCGAAAATGCCAACAAACTGGTGCTGCGCGACAAGGTCGACGTCATCGTTGGCACGGTGCACTCGGGTGTACAGATGGGCATCCAGAAGGTGGCACGTGACACCGGAGTGCTGAGCATCATCCCGAATGCAGGTGTCCTGGCTGCCACCGGCGCATTGTGCGCCCCCAATGTGTTCCGGGCCTCGTTTACCAACTCCCAGCCGACGTTGGCGCTGGGCGCACCGATGGTGAAGGCAGGCCACAAGAAGGCGGTCTGGATCACCCACAAATACTCCGCCGGAGACGAGGCGTTCCAGGGCTTCAAAGAAGGTTTCCTGGCTGCCGGCGGTACCATCATCAAGGAGATCGCCATTCCATTCCCGAGTGTCGAGTTCCAGGCCCAACTGACCGAGATTGCGGGGCTGAACCCCGACGCGGTGGCCTGCTTCTTCGCCGGCGCCGCCGCGGTCAAGTTCATGAAGGACTATGCGGCCGCCGGGCTGAAGGGCAAGGTCCCACTGTACGGCTCCGGCTTCCTGACCGAAGGCGTGCTCGATGCGGCCGGCGCAGCGGCTGAAGGCGTTACGACCACGCTGCATTACGCCGACGGCCTGGAGAACGCCAAGAACAAGGCCTTCCGGTTGGCTTATGCCAAGCAGTTCAAGCTGCAGCCCGACGTCTATGCCGTGCAAGGTTACGACTCCGGTCAATTGCTGGTCCTCGGCGCCAACGCCGCCAAGGGCGATTTCGCCAACAAGAAGGCCATGTATGGCGCGATGGACAATGCAACGATCGACAGCCCGCGCGGCAAGTGGAAGATGAGCAAGTCGCACAACCCGATCCAGGACATCTACCTGCGCCGCGTCGAAAAAGGCGAAAACAAGGTGATCGGTATCGCGGCCAAGCAGTTGGCAGACTCGGGGGCAGGCTGCAAAATGGTCTGAGCCGTTCTCGACCCTTACCGACGGGAGGCCTTACCTCCCGTTTTTTTTGAAACATGGACTTTCCGACCTTTCTCATCCAGCTGCTCAACAGCGTGCAA
This sequence comes from Burkholderiaceae bacterium, assembly GCA_039934375.1. Classification (GTDB taxonomy): domain Bacteria; phylum Pseudomonadota; class Gammaproteobacteria; order Burkholderiales; family Burkholderiaceae_C; genus CAISIP01. The sequence goes on from JBDTMH010000069.1 coordinate 18,227, forward strand.
TACGGCTTGCTGCTGTTCATGCTGGCCGCCGGCCTGACACTGATCTTCGGCATCATGGGTGTGGTCAACCTCGCGCATGGCAGCTTTTACATGCTCGGCGCCTATGTGGCCTATGCGATCACCAGCCAGTTCGGCAGCCTGACGCTGGCCATCGTCGGCGGTACCGCACTGGCGGTGCTGTTCGGCCTGGCGCTGGAATGGCTGTTGTTCCGGCACTTCTACCAGCGTGACCATCTGGACCAGGTGCTGCTGACCTTCGGCCTTATCTACATCTTCGAGGAATTGCGCTCACTGGCGTGGGGCGACGACGTGCACAGCGTCAAGATACCTGAACTGCTGCGCTTCTCGATTCCACTGACCGAGAACCTGTCCTACCCGGTGTACCGATTGTTCATCGCCGGCCTATGCATTGCACTGGCCATGGGCCTATACCTGCTGATCAACAAGACGCGGCTGGGCATGAAGATTCGCGCAGGCGCCTTCAACCGTGACATGGCCGAGGCGCTGGGTGTCAACATCAAGCTGATCCACGCGCTGGTATTCGCACTGGGTGTCGGGCTCGCGGCTTTTGCCGGCATCATCGCGGCACCGATCTCCAGCGTCTATCCGAACATGGGCTCGCAGGTGCTGATCATCTGCTTCGTCGTGGTCGTCATCGGCGGCATCGGCTCGGTCCGTGGGGCGCTGATCTCGGCGCTGCTGGTAGGCCTGGTCGACACCTTCGGCAAGGTGCTGTTGCCGCAGTTGGCGGGCATGCTGGTCTACATGCTGATGGCCGCTGTGCTGCTATGGAAGCCCGAAGGCCTCTTCAAGCAATGATGATATGGCCCCCACGCTTGTCGCTGCGCGTACTGCGCTGCCCCCCGAGGGGGCTAATTTCCCTTGGGGCGGCCCGGCGGGAAATATGGGCCCCACGCTTGTCGCTGCGCGTACTGCGCTGCCCCCCGAGGGGGCTGATTTCCCT
>JBDTMH010000070.1:0-19055 GCA_039934375.1 Burkholderiaceae bacterium
ATTATGGTCAGCTGACCATAATCGCAAGGCGTGGTTGTTCGCGGGCAGCGAGTTGGCCGGCAAGCGTGCCGCCATGGTGATGAACTTGGTGCAGTCGGCCAAACTGCACGGGCACGATCCGTGGCAGTACCTTAAGGACGTGCTCGAGCGGCTGCAGGGTCATCCGAACCATCGCATCGACGAACTGCTGCCGCATCTCTGGATGCCAAGCCGATAGCTTTGTCAATACGGGACGGCTGGTCGCTTACCCTGGTTTGGTTTGGCTGCAATCGGTTCTGTGCGCCGTCAAACAGCGCAATGATGGCGGCTGATTCTCGGACTTTGATAATCTCCAGGAATTTGGCGACCCTGCCCTTTTTCTGGCCCAGAGTGGCAAAAATGTCGAAGCCCTTTTCGAGGAAATGCTGCAAATCCGACAAGTCTGCTGCCTGAGCCGGTCTTCGCATCATCTTCAGAACCCGTCGCAAACCAGAGGTTCGGGTCAACTGATCGAGATCGTGACCGACCTCCAGTAGCAATTGGAGTTGTTGTTCACGCAGATTGCGCTGGCCCGTCAGCTGCCAAACCAGGGCATAACAGGCATGATTGCTTGTGGCGTGGAGGTACGCCACATTTTGTGACCATGTCTGCCCCATCGTCTGGTCCAAACGCTCCGTTAGAACATGCAGCCTCGCCAATGTAACCGCCGTGGCAATGGCCGCTTTGGGCAACCAGTGTTGAATGACCCCAGCGATGCGTGAAAACTGCGCGTCACGTCTGGAGTAATTCGCTTCACCATAGAGCTCGGCGAGAAAGAAGGTCGTCGCGGCCTGAAATGGACCACCTGCGATCAGGTCACTATAAGTTGCTGCAAAGCGCTGGGATTGATAGTGCTTGACCGCAGCTAGGGCTGCAGCGAGCCCCGCATGATTGCCTGCCACCTGGCGAAGTCGTTCGACTTCTGCAATCGAATCCCTGATGATGTCTGCGGCGTCCATAAGCGTACCAAGTCTATACTGACTTGTAGCAAGTCTTGCCGCGCAATCGGCCGCTGTTGATCGGCGAGTGTGGGGCCGCCCGCTGCCATCCGGCGCAATCGGCGTGCGTGAAAGTGCATGCTCTACTCTCTGTTCGCGGACCGATATTCGTCGCAAGGACCGTTGAAACTGCACGATTTTGTTGGCGCGCAGCAATTCTTTACAAACACCACCAATGCCGAGGAAGCGCGACATCGCGAAAACATTTGAGGAAGGCAGACGTGCTACCGACGGAATGCACTACATTGGGTTTCCGGAGAGTGCTTGATCGGCGTTTACCGAACCCCGACCCCCTGTGCGCATGAGATGGGAGTCCCCAGTGAGGCTCCGTGATTGCATTGGGAAACCGGGAGATCCTAGGGAAAACCCTTATAGTGCAGCCATGACTTTAATTGAAAAAGAATCGCGGATCGAGTCGACAGGTGTGCGGTCGCAACTGACGATGACGCCTGGGGTCATGAATGGGCCGAATGAGGTTGACTCCCCCGTGGTTGTGCCGATTCGCTCTCTTGGTGAAAGCTATCGCGGCGAGATCGCAATGCACTTGTTGCAGCTTGACCGCCACGATCGCTATTTGCGCTTCGGCTTTGTTGCCACCGATGCACATATTGACCGGTATATCGCAACACTGGATTTCGACAGAGATGAACTCCTGGGTATCACCAATCGCAAGCTCGCGTTGATTGCCATGGCCCACCTCGCACTGATCCCCGCAAACGGAAATCTGTCATGCGCGGAGTTTGGCGTGTCGGTGCTCAAACCTGCACGTGGCCGAGGGTTTGGTGCTCTCCTGTTCGAGCGCGCAGCGATGGACGCGCGAAACAAAAGGGTCTCCCAGTTGTTCATCCATGCCCTGAGCGAAAACACAGCCATGCTGCGCATCGCCCGCAATGCGGGTGCGGTGGTCGAGCGGATGGGCTCCGACTCCGAGGCCTTTCTGACGCTCGCGCCACCAACTCTGGGCAGCAGAATGGCAGAAATCGTCGAAGACCATTACGCACAGATCGATTACCGATGGAAGTCGCAATCCAAGCAACTTCATGACATCCTTGCTGCCATCAAGCCGATGAACCGTAGCGAGAGAGACACCAAGAGCAATCCGGACAACTGAAACTGCTGCCAATCCCGAAGGATGTCATATTGGTGGACGGTTTCGCCGGTGACACGCCAATCCGGTATCCTCGGGGTTCTCCAACTTCTATGCCACGGCAGTGTCCGAACCATATCCTGAGCGCCCCACTCCAGAGCGAGAGGACAAACGCTCGTTCTTGCAGAAACTCGCGGAGTTTATTCATCCGGGCCCGGATTCCACCGAGGAGCTGATTGCTGCGCTTGCCGATGCCGAAGACAACAACGTCATCGGCGCCGAGTCGCGGGTCATGCTTGAGGGAGTGATCCGGATGGCCGACATGTCTGCCGGCGATGTGATGGTACCAGCGACCCGCATGGATCTGGTCAATATCGATTCGCTGCCGGATGATCTGCTGCAGGTCGTCATCGACACCGCACACTCGCGGTTTCCTGTTTTTGACGGCGAACGCGAGAACATCATCGGTATCCTGATGGCCAAGGATCTGCTGAAATTGCAGCGCGCCCCGGAGTACAGCATGCGTGCGCTGTTGCGGCCCGCCGTGTTCGTGCCGGAAAGCAAGAAGCTCAATGATCTGCTGCGCGACTTTCGCGGTAATCGCAATCACTTGGCCATCGTGATCGATGAGTTCGGGCGGGTTGCGGGACTGATCACTATTGAGGACGTGCTGGAGCAGATCGTCGGAGAAATCGAGGACGAGTTCGATATCGAGGAAGACGAGGGAGACATCTTTGGCCTGGCCGATCGCACCTATCGTGTCAGTGGCGATACGCCGATCGAACGCGTCGAAGATGCGTTTGGCGTCAAGTTCACAGGGCAGGACGAAGAACTGGACTTCGACACCATTGGTGGACTCATCGCGCATGAGATGGGTCATGTCCCGCGCCGCGGCGAACACCACACGCGAGCTGGTTTGCATTTCGTCGTGCTGCATACCAAGGGCGGTGCCGTGAAGTGGTTCAAGGTATCGCCGCAGGTGCTCTGAGCCCGCGTTTGTTACTTTCCGCTTTTATTGCCGTTTTCGCCGGTTTATGCCACGGCGCGTCGCTGGCATTGCCGTGGGACGGGCGCCCCAGTGGTTGCTTGCAGCTGTTCGCCCTGGGTGCGCTTGCTTGGCAGCTTCATCGCGTGCAGCGGCCGGTCCACGGCGCGATTCTGGGCTGGCTCTTTTGCACGGCTTGGCTGTGTGCCACTTTCTGGTGGATGTTCGTTGCGATGCATACCTACGCTGGATTGACAGCCTGGATGTCCTGCCTTGCGGTAGGACTGCTGGCAGCAGTGTTGTCCTTGTACTACGCGATTGCCGCTTATACCTACGTGGCGCTGCGGCCCAAGCAAGCGCTGGGTGCTGCGGCGTTGTTCGCCTCTGTGTGGCTGTTGGCCGAACTTGCCAGAGGTGTCTGGTTCACCGGGTTTGGCTGGGGCGCCGCAGGTTACGCGCATATCGATGGACTGGCGCATTTCGCCAAATATGTCGGCGCCTACGGCATTGCCGCGTTGGTCGCTCTCATTGCAAGTCTGTTCGCCCAATGGCTGCAGGCCCCATTGGTCGTCCGGCGTGGCTGGATGCCACTGCTTGGCGCGTCGATCGCCAGTGTCATGGCCTGGGCACCCGCCAGTTACAGCGAGGGCGCAGGTCGGTTGCAGGTCGCCCTGTTGCAAGGCAACATCGCGCAGGATCAGAAGTTCCAGCCTGGCACCGGCGTTGTCGACGCTTTGCGTTGGTATGGCGAGCAGTTGCACAAGGCGACTGCTCCGCTGGTCGTCGCGCCGGAAACGGCGATTCCGTTGTTGCCCCAGGACTTGCCTGAAGGTTACTTGGCTTCCTTGGAGTCAAGGTATGCGCATGGCTCTCAAGCTACGCTGTTCGGCATTCCACTGGTCGATTCAGCGGGTGGGTACACCAACTCTGTTGTAGGCATTCGCCCTGATGGCAGCGAGAAATCGGCGTATCGCTACGACAAACACCATTTGGTTCCATTCGGGGAATTCATTCCCCCGCTTTTCCGCTGGTTCACTGAGATGATGAACATTCCGTTGGGCGATTTCAGCCGTGGCGTAGTGGGTCAGGCGTCGTTCGAATGGCGCGGGCAGTGGCTGGCGCCCAATATCTGCTATGAAGACTTGTTCGGCGAGGAACTGGCCCAGCGGTTTGGCGATCCAGCCAAGGCGCCCACCATTTTCGTCAATGTCAGCAATATCGGCTGGTTCGGAGACACTGTGGCCATCGACCAGCATCTGAATATTTCGCGCATGCGTGCTCTTGAGTTTGAACGGCCCTTCATCCGGGCAACTAATACCGGCGAGACCGCCATCATCGATTACCAGGGACATGTGAGCCAAAGGTTGGCGCGCTTCACACGGGGCATCCTGCTCGGGGAGGTCGAAGGCCGCAGGGGGTTGACGCCGTTCGCGTGGTGGGCGTCGAGCTTCGGACTTTGGCCGTTATGGCTGACTGCGAGCGCGATTGTGCTGGCCGCGTGGATCGTCCGGCGCGGCAGATCCGGTCGGTGCCCCTAAAATCAGTCGACACGCACGCGCCGGTCCGGAGCCGCAGTGCTCCAACCGGCGATGCCGCCGTCCATCGATGCCGGAGGTTTCCAATCCGCATCGGTGAGGCGAAACGCGAATCTCCTGCGAGACCCCATGCTGACTTTCCAACAAATCATTCTGAAGCTGCAGTCCTATTGGGATGAGCAGGGTTGTGTGCTGATGCAGCCCTACGACATGGAGGTCGGTGCCGGCACCTCCCATACTGCTACTTTCCTGCGCGCCATCGGACCGGAGCCCTGGAACGCCGCCTATGTGCAGCCCAGTCGGCGCCCCAAGGATGGCCGATACGGCGAGAACCCGAACCGGCTACAGCACTACTACCAGTTCCAGGTGATCATGAAGCCGGCTCCGGCCAATATCCTGGAGCTGTATCTGGGTTCGTTGACAGCGCTGGGACTCGATCTGCGGCGCAATGACGTTCGTTTTGTCGAGGACGATTGGGAAAATCCGACCTTGGGTGCGTGGGGCCTGGGTTGGGAGGTCTGGCTCAACGGCATGGAGGTGACGCAGTTCACCTATTTCCAGCAAGTGGGCGGCATCGACTGCCGTCCGGTGACGGGCGAGATCACCTATGGTCTGGAACGCCTTGCGATGTATCTGCAGGACGTCGACAGCATCTACAAGCTGAAGTGGACCAAAGACACGACGTACGGTGACGTCTACCTGCAGAATGAAAAGGAGCAATCGACCTACAACTTCGAGCACAGCGATGTCGATTTCCTTTTGATCGCTTTTGCTGCCCATGAAAGGCAGGCCGCGCATCTCGTGGCCGAACAGCTCGCGTTGCCCGCGTACGAGCAGGTGCTCAAGGCTGCACATAGCTTCAATCTGCTCGATGCTCGCGGCGCCATCAGCGTGACCGAGCGTGCCGCCTATATGGGTCGCATACGCAATCTGGCGCGATCGGTTGCGCGCAGCTACTACGAAAGCCGTGAGCGCCTTGGCTTTCCGCTTGCGCCAAAGGCATGGGTCGAACAAATTGTGAAGAAGGCGGCCTGACGTGACACAGACGATGGATATGGAAAGCCGCAACCTGCTGGTCGAACTGCTGGTCGAGGAACTGCCGCCAAAGGCGCTGGCAAAACTCGGCGAGGCGTTTGCCCGTGAACTTTTCGATCAACTCAAGGCCCAGGGCCTGGTTGCAGCTGACGCGGCTTGCCTGTCGTTTGCGACACCGCGGCGGCTGGCCGTGCACGTTGCTGGTGTCTTGGGCAAGGGCGCCGCGCAGACCGTCACTCACAAATTGATGCCGGTATCGGTGGCGTTCAGGCAAGGTGTTGCGACTGAGGCATATCGCAAGAAGCTTGCCGGACTAGGCCGGACCCATCTCGCTGATAAAGGGCTGGACGCCAGCGATGGTTTGGATCGGATCGTCATCCGCAATGACGGAAAGACGGATCTGGTTTTCCTGCTCGGGCAGGCGCAGGGGGTGACTCTGAAGGTCGGCTTGCAAAACGCCATCGATGTGGCTATCGCCAGACTGCCGATTCCCAAGGTCATGACTTACCAGCTCGACGCGCAGTCGCATGCCGAACTGCCAGGTTGGACCAGTGTGAGTTTCGTGCGCCCGGTGCATGGACTCGTCGCCTTGCATGGCAGCGAGATCGTGCCCATCACGGCTTTGGGCAAGGATGCGGGGCGCATCACCAAAGGCCACCGCTTCGAGTCGCCGAAGCCAGAGGTCTCGATCGAACATGCCGACGACTATGCGCAGACCCTGGCCCGTGATGGCGCGGTGATCGCCGGATTCGCCGCGCGGCGTGTCGACATCGAGCGCCAGCTCACCGCCGCCTGCGCGCAGATCGGCTCCGGCGTGCAGGTGGTGCAGGACGCCGCGCTACTCGACGAGGTCACTGCGCTGGTGGAGCGCCCCAATGTGCTGGCTTGCGCGTTCGAAGAGCAGTTCCTGGAGGTGCCCCAGGAATGCCTGATCCTGACGATGAAGGCCAACCAGAAGTACTTTCCCTTGCTCGACGCCGCGGGCAAGCTGACGAACCGCTTTCTGATCGTCAGCAATATTTCGCCGGAAGACCCGAGCGCCGTCATTGGCGGAAATGAACGTGTAGTCCGCCCGCGCCTTGCGGACGCGCGGTTTTTCTTCGACCAGGATCGCAAGAAGACCTTGCATTCGCGCATCAGCCAGCTGGGACGCATGGTCTACCACAACAAGCTGGGCTCGCAGGGCGATCGCATGGAACGGGTCCGCGCCATTGCCATGGGCGTCGCGACGCAACTCGGCGGTGCGGCGCTGCTCGAGGCGGTAGACCTCGCTGCGCAACTGGCCAAGACTGACCTGGTCACCGACATGGTCGGCGAATTCCCCGAGTTGCAGGGCGTCATGGGCGGCTATTACGCACGCCACGACGGCCTCGGCGACACCGTGGCCATGGCCATCGAAGACCATTACAAGCCCCGTTTCGCCGGTGACACGCTGGCGCGCGACGATGCGGGCCTGGCTTTGGCACTGGCCGACAAGCTGGAAACCCTGGTTGGCTTGTTCGGCATCGGCAGCCTGCCCACGGGCGACAAGGACCCTTTTGCATTGCGGCGGCATGCCATGGGAGTGATTCGCATGCTGGTCGAGCGGGCCTTGCCCTTGCGACCGGATGCGCTGGTGCGCAACGCGATCGCCGTGTTCCCGGCCGGCATGTTGTCGCACGATATTGAGCCACTGACCCAGTTCTTGATCGAGCGTCTCAAAGGTTATCTCAAGGATTGCGGGTACTCGAACGGTGAGGTGGAGGCTGCGATCCACGCGCAAGGAATGGATACCTGGGCCGAGTTGCCCAAGCGCCTGGATGCGGTGCGCGCCTTTGCGGCCTTGCCCGAGGCGCTGGCCCTTGCTTCGGCAAACAAGCGCATCAGCAACATTCTGAAAAAGGTTCCACCCGTGGATCCCCATGTCAGTGAGGTTCTGCTGGCTGAACCGGCGGAAATTGCGCTGTATGCGGCCATGCATCAACATGCTCCGGTGGCCGCGGCGCAGTTCGACGCAGGAGACTTCGCAGCGTCGCTACAGACGCTGGCCCAGTTGCGGGCACCCGTCGATGCGTTTTTCGACGGCGTGATGGTGAACGCACCCGAAATGGATCTGCGCTTGAATCGCCAGGGGCTGCTCCAGGCATTGCACGATGCGATGAACCGTGTGGCCGACCTCTCCCGACTGGACGGTGCAGGGACATGAACACCATGAAACTGGTGATCCTGGATCGGGATGGCACCATTGGCGACATGAGCGGTGCGCAGAGTGACCTTTCCTCCGAATGGCAACCGTTGCCCGGGGCCCTGCAGGCGATCGCCAGGCTTAACCACGGCGGTTGGCATGTCGTCATCGCATCCAATGAGGGTGGGCTGGGCAGAGGCGTGTACGAAATGACGAAACTCAACGACCTGCAGGCACGCATGTACAAGATGCTCGCGGTAAGTGGTGCCCGCATCGAGGCCATGTTTTTCTGCCCACACGCTCCGGACGAGGCTTGTGGCTGCCGCAAACCAGGTCCCGGCTTGTTCGTGCAGATCGGTGAGCGTTATGGGATCGATCTCAAGGGCACTCCGGTCGTCGGCGATTCGCTGGACGATGCCATCGCGGCTGCGGCCGCAGGGTGTGACCCTCATCTGGTACTCACTGGCGAGGGCGCACAGTATCGGGGCAGTCCGTTGCCGGATACGTTCCCGCCAGGCGTCATGGTGCATGAAGATCTTGCGGCATTTGTCAAGTACCTGGGCGCGCGGGACGACTTGGTTGTTGCAGCCGGCACACCATGAGTGATGACATGGTCACCGGTGCTGGCAGGCGCCGCAGCGGCGGAGCCGCCGTGGCGCTGGCATTCCTGGGCTCCGTCCTGCACATGGTCTGGATGCTGGTGACGGTGATTCCCTGGGGCATCATCATGCTGTTGGCATCCTTGTGGGTGCGCGGCACCGCCTTGTGGTGGATGGCGGTACGCTGGTTACGCTGGGCCATCGACGGGGCGCGTGTCTTGCTCGGAATCCGGATCCGTGTCAGTGGCATGGAGAACTTGCCGGATGGCGCGATCAGTCCCGCGATCTTGCTGGTCAAGCACCAGTCCACGCTCGAGACATTCCTGTTGCCGACCCTGATGCCACATCCGTTGGCCTATGTGTTCAAGAAGGAATTGCTGCGAGTGCCGTTTTTCGGATGGGCCATGGGACGTCTGGACATGATCCATATCGACCGCAATCAGCGCACGCAGGCGTTCTCCAAGGTGGTGGCGCAGGGGAAGGCGCTACTGGACCAGGGTATCTGGATCATCATGTTTCCTGAGGGAACACGCATTGCGCGAGGCCGCAAGGGAACCTACAAATCTGGCGGTACACGGCTGGCGATCGAAACCGGTGCGCCGGTGATTCCAATTGCCGTGACTTCGGCGAAATGTTGGCCGCGCAAGGCCTTCATCAAATTGCCGGGTACTGTTGATGTATCGATCGGCCCCGCAATCCCCAGCCAGGGCCGCAAAGCCGACGAAATGATGCGTGAGGTCGAGGCCTGGATCGAAGCCGAGATGCGGCGACTCGATCCCGATGCCTATCGGTAACACTGCAGGCTCAACCCGCTGATCTGCCGCTATGCGCGCACTGCTGCAATACACACTGGACTTGTTCGGAGTCAATACCGACACCGCGCCGACAACGTCGCGCAGCGACCCCGTGTCCCCTACGGCCGGGAAGCCGGCACCCCAAGATTCAACGGTTGCCGGGCCATTGCGCTCGCCAGTGTTGGCCGAAGTGCTATCTCGCCATCCGCTGGCCAATCGCGAAACGCGGCTGGGCAGTGCCCGCATTGCTTACCTGTTCAAACGTGGCAAGCGCCGCACCATTGGCTTTTCCGTCAGTCACGATGGACTGGTTGTGCACGCGCCCCGCTGGGTTGCGTTGACCGATGTCCAATCGGCCCTGAATGAAAAGGCAGACTGGATCGTCCGCAAGCTGGTCGAAACCCGGGAGCGCCAGAATCGCATGCTTGCGAACCGCATCGATTGGAAAGATGGTGCCATTGTGCCGTTCCTGGGCGAGCCGATGCAGGTCGTCCTGGACCCACACCATGCTTTTGACGCCGGCGGCGCGGTATTGAACGTGATGAAGTCTGGCGAAGGGGAAGCGGGAGTGCTGCATCAGCTGCGACTGGGTTTGCCTCGTCACGCCAGTGCAGACCAGATTCGCGATGCCGTTCAGGCCTGGTTGATGCGCCAGGCCAAGCGCTTGTTCGCCGAGCGGCTGGATCATTTTGCGCCGCGCCTTCAGGTGCAATGGCGCAAGATGTCCTTGAGCAGTGCGGGTACCCGTTGGGGCAGTGCCCGGGCCGATGGTTCGATCCGGCTGCACTGGAGGCTTATTCATTTCCGTGCCAGCGTCATCGACTACGTGGTTGTTCACGAGTTGAGCCATCTGCGTGTGATGGATCACAGCCCGCGCTTCTGGGACACGGTGCGTACTATCGTCCCTGACTACCAAAACCTGCGCGGGCAACTCAAGGAAGAGGCCATTCCGAAATGGGTCTGAAGCTGCTCGCCGTCGCCCTTCAGCTGGCGGCGGCCGAAAAACGGTAAACACCATCAGCGTCCTGCCTTCGGACCAGCTTCCCTTCGTACCACAGTGCGTGCAAATGTGCGATGGCCTCGCCCATGGCGAAGGTCTTCTGGTGCAGGTCCAGCGGACGCTGGAACATGATCGGCAAAATGTCGGCCGCGCTGTGCGGCTTCTCGGTGCAGGCCAACATGACCTCCGCCAGGCGGTCCCGGTGGTGATCGTGCAATTGGTCGATACGTATGTGCAATCCCTTGAATGGCTTGCCATGGGATGGTAGCGTCAACGTGTCCTCGGGCAAAGTCCGAAAGCGGTCGATCGAGTCCAGAAACAATTTGAGTGAATTGGCTTCGGGTTCGACCTCGTAGACGCTGACGTTGGTTGATATCCGCGGCAACATCATGTCACCGCCGATCAACGTGTGCAACGTATCGCAGTACAGCGCAATATGTTCGGGCGCATGGCCGTAGCCGCTGATGCAACGCCATTGGCGGCCGCCGATGGTCAATAGGTCACCATCCGCCATGCGTCGGTATTGGCGCGGGACGCCAGGTACCAGGCTGGGGAAGTAGCGACCGCGCTGCTTGATCTGCTCGACTGAGGCTGGGTCGTTCAGCCCATGGGCCGCAAAGAATTCCGCCGCCGCGTCGCCGCCAAAAGCCGACGGGCCCAGCGCGGCGAGCCGTGCCGTGTTGTAGTCAGTGGCGCTGATCCACAGGCGAACGTTCCAGCGGGAGCACAACCAGTCGGCCAGCCCGATATGGTCTGGATGCATGTGGGTCACGATGACCCGCAGGATTGGCAAGCCACCTAGCTGTGTCGCGAAAACCTGTTCCCATTGCGCCCTGGATTCGTCACCCGCGATGCAGCAGTCCACGATGGTCCAGCCATGCCGGCCATCGATCTCGTCACGCAACAGCCACAGGTTGATGTGATTGAGCGCAAATGGCAGAGACATGCGGACCCAGCGCACGCCCTCGGCCACTTCCAGTGTTCCGCCCGACACCGGCATGGCATCCTTCAGTGGATAGTGCAACTGGCTTTCGAGTTCGTTCATGCGGGATTCCTGGATGATTTGACGTTTACGTAAACGTCAGCTTTAATGGGGTATTGTATGAAGGCTTGATTGCACGCGCTGTCACCTTTGCACCGTGCTGTCGGTCACCTTATTCGCTCTCTATCCATGTTGGTTCAACAATTCACGATCAGTGACCTGGCAAGGGAGTTCGATCTCACGACCCGGGCGATTCGCTTCTACGAAGACATGGGGCTGCTGCAGCCGCAGCGTGCGGGGCCTGGCGGTCGCAGCCGGGTTTACAGCGCCCGCGACCGGACCCGGCTCAAACTGACTCTGAGGGCCAAGCGGCTGGGTTTGTCACTGACCGAGGCGCGCGACATCATCGACACTTACGACAGCCCGCGCGACACGGTTCCGCAATTGCGCAAGTTCCTCACCGTACTCGCAGCCCATCGGCAGGCGCTGGAGCAGCAGATGACCGATCTGGTGGCAAATCTGGACGAGGTCAAGACGCATGAAAAGGAGGCCAGGGCCTTACTGGCCAAGGCGGAGAAGCGGCTCGCACCTGACTGAACCCGAGTGCAGGAGCGCTGGAGTGACATAAGAAGAGAGATCGGACATAATTGACGTTTACGTAAACGTCAACAGGAAGGCCGCGTCGTCATGAACAACCTGCCAATGTCTGAAATGCAGCATCCAGCCTTGAATCGACGTGTGCAGGCGAGTTTCGAGCGCCAGGGAATGATGCGGCATCTGGGCGCGCGCGTTTTGCAGGTCGGGCCCGGCCTTTGCGTCGTCGAACTTCCCTATTCGGATCGCGTCACGCAGCAGCAAGGCGGATTCCATGGCGGGGCGATGGGCGCTCTGGCAGACATCGCTGGCGGCTACGCTGCGCTTACCGTCGCACCGGACGACTCCGAAGTGACGACGGTCGAATACAAGATCAACTTTCTGATGGCTCTGCTCGGCGGCCGATTGCGCGCGACCGGCCGGGTCCTGCGGGCCGGTCGGCGCATCATTGTCACCAGTGCCCTGGTGGAACATCTGGACGACGACGGAAAATTGACGGACTGCGCGATCATGCAGCAGACGTTGATGCCCGTGGCCAAGACATACTGACCATGTGCCCGGTAACGTGGGCGAATTGTTGCTGCGTATTCAAGATTATTGAGGAGATATTTCATGATGCCCATGCCTGGACTCGACTTTCAACTCGGCAGCGACGTCGATGCCCTGCGTGACGCGGTGCGCGAGTTCGCGCAAGCCGAGATTGCGCCGCGCGCCGCGGAGATCGATCGCAACGACCAGTTCCCGATGGATCTGTGGGCAAAGATGGGCGCAATGGGTGTGCTCGGAATCACGGTGAGCGAGGAATACGGCGGCGCCGGCATGGGGTATCTTGCTCACATGGTCGCGATGGAGGAAATCAGCCGTGCGTCTGCATCGGTCGGCTTGAGTTATGGCGCCCACAGCAACCTGTGCGTCAATCAGATCAAGCGCAATGGTACGGACGTCCAGCGCCAGATGTATCTGCCCAAACTGATCAGTGGCGAACATGTCGGGGCCCTGGCAATGAGCGAGTCGGGCGCGGGCAGCGACGTGATCTCCATGAAGCTCAAGGCCGAAGACAAAGGCGGCTATTACTTGCTCAATGGCAGCAAGTTCTGGATCACCAATGGACCGGACGCCGACACGCTGGTCGTCTATGCCAAGACCGAACCGGAACTCGGCGCCCGCGGCGTGACGGCGTTCCTGATCGAAAAAGGCATGAAAGGATTCTCGGTTGCCCAGAAGCTCGACAAGCTCGGCATGCGTGGCAGCCACACCGGCGAATTGGTGTTCGACAACGTCGAAGTGCCGATGGACCACATCCTGGGCAGCCTGAACGGCGGCGCGAAGGTGCTGATGAGCGGCCTGGACTACGAGCGCGCGGTGCTGTCGGCCGGCCCGATCGGCATCATGCAGGCAGTCATGGACAACGTCGTGCCCTATATTCACGACCGTAAGCAGTTCGGCCAGAGCATTGGCGAGTTCCAGTTGGTCCAGGGCAAGGTGGCTGACATGTATACCGTGCTCCAGGCCGGTCGTTCCTATTGCTACACCGTCGGCAAGAACCTGGACGCTCTGGGCAGCGAGCACGTTCGCCAGGTGCGCAAGGATTGCGCCTCGGTGATCCTGTGGTGTGCCGAAAAGGCGACCTGGATGGCAGGCGAGGGCATACAGCTGTTCGGCGGCAATGGCTATATTAACGAATACCCGCTGGGCCGCCTGTGGCGCGATGCCAAACTCTACGAAATCGGCGCCGGCACCAGCGAAATCCGGCGCATGTTGATCGGGCGTGAGCTTTTTGCGGAGACCATGTAGGTCTCTGGCAGTTGCAATGGCAGGCCTGGCGCCGGAGACTGGCACCATGGCGCGCAGGCCAGGCGACGCGAATCCGCGAGCGCGCCATCGATCACGGCCCTTGCGACGATTTTTCCAGCAACACACGACGCAGGCACAATCCTTCGATGACCACAACATCCCTCGAAGAACTATTTACCCACAACCGTGAATGGGCAGCGCGCATGGAAGCAGAGCGACCGGGATTTTTCACCGGTCTTTTGGCGCAGCAGCAACCCCGGTATATGTGGATTGGTTGCTCTGACAGCCGGGTTCCGGCCAACCAGATCACCGGTTTGGAGCCCGGTGAGGTTTTCGTGCACCGCAACATCGCCAATGTCGTCGTGCACTCGGATCTGAATGCCCTGTCCACCATCCAGTTTGCCGTAGAGCGCCTCAAGGTCGAGCACGTGATGGTGGTCGGGCATTACGGATGTGGCGGTGTGCAGGCGGCACTCGAGGGCAGCCGAATCGGATTGGTCGACAACTGGTTGCGCCATGTGCAGGACGTTCGAGATCGTCACTCGGCGCTGCTCCAGAGCATGCCGGCACATGTGCGGCACGACGTGCTGTGCGAGCTCAACGTCATCGAGCAGGTCGTGAACGTCGCGCATACGACGGTTGTACGGGATGCGTGGGCAAGTGGACAGAAGCTGACCCTGCACGGCTGGGTCTATGGTCTCAAGGACGGTTTGATCAAGGATCTGCACATGACGGTGCCAGGCACCGAATGGCTGGACGGCTTCTATCGGGTGGCGGTCGCACGACTGTCCGAAGTCGAGCGCAATCCGGCGACCTGATCAGAACTGCAGACCATGTTTCCCCAGCGGCTGGACTCGACGGTTGCCTATGGCATTGCCAAGGCCATGATTGACGGGTTCAATCGACACTACCGTTTGTTTCGCACCGAGTCCGCGCGGGCCAAACACCGCTTCGAAACCGCCGACTGGCGCGGCCAGCAACGTGCACAACGGGAGCGAATCGAATTCTATGATCTTCGCGTGCGCGAGTGTTCGCTGCGTCTGGAGCGCGAATTCAAGGCGGGCCAGCAACTCATGGAGGTTTGGCAGCAGGTCAAGCTTCATTACATCGGATTGCTGGTGGACCACCATCAACCGGAGCTGGCGGAGACCTTCTTTAACTCGGTCACCACGAAGATCCTGCACCGCAGCTATTTTCAGAACGACTTCATTTTCCTGCGCCCGGCGGTGAGTACCGAATACATCGAGGACGACGGCCCCAAGTCCGTGCCGACCTACCGCGCGTATTACCCGGCGCAAAGCGACCTGATGCGCGCTCTCGCGCAGGTTGTGGCCGACTTCAATCTGCGCTTGGGCTTTGAAAACCTGACCCGCGATTGCGGCTTTGTCGCACAGGCAATGCATCTGCGCATGGGCGAGGCGACTCTGCGTGCGAACTTCCAGTTGCAGGTGCTGTCGGGACTGTTCTTCCGCAACAAGGGTGCCTACATCGTGGGCAAGATCATCAATGGCTTCACCGAGGAGCCGTTTGCCTTGCCGCTGCTGCACAACAAGGCTGGCCGACTGGTGATTGATGCCGCGTTGTTCGGCGAAGCCGACATGCTGATCCTGTTCAGCTTCGCGCGTGCTTACTTCATGGTCGACATGGAGGTCCCCAGCGCCTTCGTGCAGTTCCTGCGAAACATGATGCCGCGCAAGCCGCGCAACGAAATCTACAACGCGCTGGGCCTGCAAAAGCAAGGCAAGAACCTGTTTTACCGGGATTTCCTGCACCATTTGCGCTACTCGACCGACAAGTTCCGGATTGCGCCCGGCATCAAGGGCATGGTGATGCTGGTGTTCGATCTGCCTTCGTTTCCTTATGTGTTCAAGGTCATCAAGGACTACTTTCCGCCGCAGAAGGAAACGACCCGCGAGAAAATCAAGGCCAAGTACCTCCTGGTCAAGCAGCACGACAGGGTCGGGCGCATGGCCGACACGCTCGAGTACAGCGGTGTGGCGTTTCCACGATCGCGTTTCGATGAAGAACTGATCGCGGAAATCGAGATGTTCGCGCCCAGCCAGTTGGAGATCAGCGACCGGGACGGCGATGGCGAAATGGAGGTGATTCTGCAGCATGTCTATATCGAACGGCGCATGATTCCGCTGAACATCTACTTGCAGGAGGCGTTTGACCTGGGTCAGACGTCTGCGCCGGACGAACCGGCGGCGCAGCGCGCGCGTGAACAGATCGAGAGGGCCGTCATCGAATACGGCAACGCTATCAAGGACCTGGTCGCTGCCAATATCTTCCCCGGTGACATGTTGTGGAAGAATTTCGGCATCACCCGACATGGCAAGGTGGTCTTCTACGACTATGACGAGATCGAATACGTCACCGACTGCAACTTCCGGCGCGTGCCGCAGGCCCGCAATGAGGAAGAAGAGATGAGCGGCGAGGTCTGGTATACGGTCGGCCCGAAGGATGTTTTTCCGGAGACCTTCGGCCCGTTCCTGCTGGGCAACCCGATCGTACGTGAGGTATTCATGCGCCACCACAGTGACTTGCTGGAGGCCGATTTTTGGCAGAGGTACAAAGAGCGCGTCGCCCAGGGCCATGTTTTCGACGTGTTTCCGTACGAGCAGGAAAAGCGGTTTCCCGTATCTGCCGAAACCAATCTGGAATGAGCGCGTACCGTTCCATCCATCCATCACCCCCGTTCTTCCGAAGGAGAAACCATGTCTGACAACCCACCCGATTCGATCGTCATCATTGGCGCCGCACGTACGCCGATGGGCAGCTTTCAGGGCGACTTTGCCGCGCTCAGCGCGCATGACCTGGGTGGCGCGGCGATCGCAGCAGCGATGCAACGCTCCGGAGTCTCTTCCGACCTGGTCGGCGAAGTGCTGTTCGGCAACTGCCTGATGGCCGGCCAGGGGCAGGCGCCGGCGCGTCAGGCCGCGCTCAAGGGCGGTCTGCCGATGAGTGCCGGTGCCGTCACCCTTTCCAAGATGTGCGGCTCGGGTATGAAGGCCGCGATGTTCGCGCACGACATGCTGCTGGCTGGCAGCCATGACGTCATGGTGGCCGGTGGCATGGAAAGCATGACCAATGCACCCTATCTGCTGCTCAAGGGGCGTAGCGGCATGCGCATTGGCCACGACCGGGTGTTCGACCACATGATGCTTGATGGCCTGGAAGATGCCTATGAGCCGGGCCGGGCCATGGGAACCTTTGGCGAGGACTGTGCCGCCAAGTACCAGTTCAGCCGCGAAGCACAGGACGCGTTCGCGACGACGTCGGTGCTGCGTGCCAAGGCGGCCACAGAGTCGGGTGCATTTGCCACGGAGATCACACCGGTAACCGTCAAAGGGCGGTCCGGGCAGACCGTGGTGTCGATCGACGAAGGCCCGGGTCGCGTCAAGCTCGACAAGATTTCGAGCCTCAAGCCTGCGTTCAAGAAGGATGGCACGATCACCGCTGCATCGAGCTCGTCGATCAACGATGGTGCGGCAGCAATGGTCATGATGCGCGCATCCACGGCCTCCAGACTCGGCGCAACGCCGCTGGCGCGCATCGTCGCGCACGCGATGCATGCGCAGGAGCCCAATTGGTTCACGACGGCGCCGGTGGGTGCCACGCAAAAGGTGCTGGCCAAGGCCGGTTGGCAGGTTGGCGATGTCGACCTTTGGGAGGTCAACGAGGCCTTCGCCGTGGTGCCGATGGCGCTGATGACCGAACTGGGCATCTCGCACGACATCGTCAACGTCAATGGAGGCGCCTGCGCGCTGGGTCACCCGATTGGCGCCAGTGGCGCGCGCATCCTGGTGACGCTGATCCATGCGTTGCAGGCTCGCGGCAAGAAGCGTGGCCTGGCGACGCTGTGCATTGGTGGCGGCGAGGCGACCGCCATGGCGGTGGAACTGATCTGAGCCGTGCGGCGCCGCGCACCCCGATCATTGTTGAATTTTTGCCCCGGAGACTGCCATGTTGCTCAGCCAGGATCAGGAGATGGTGCGCGACGCCGTGCGAGCATTTGCGCACGAACAGCTGTGGCCACATGCGGCGCAGTGGGACAAGGAGCACCATTTCCCGAAGCAGGCCCACCAGGGGCTTGCCGCGCTGGGTGCCTATGGCATTTGTGTGCCCGAGCAATATGGCGGTGCCCATCTCGACTATCTGACGCTGGCCGTGGTGCTGGAGGAGATCGCTGCGGGCGACGGCGGCACCAGCACCGCAATCAGCGTCACCAACTGCCCGGTCAACGCCATTTTGATGGCCCATGGCAGCGAGGCGCAGAAGCTGCAGTGGCTGACGCCCCTGGCCCAGGGCCAGATGCTCGGCGCGTTTGCGCTGACCGAGCCCCATGCCGGGTCGGACGCATCGGCCTTGGCCACGACAGCCGTCCGGGACAAGGATGCCTATGTGCTTAACGGCGTCAAGCAATTCATTACCAGCGGCAAGAACGGCCAGGTCGTCATCGTCATCGCGGTCACCGACAAGGGCGCAGGCAAGAAGGGCATGAGTGCATTCCTGGTGCCGACCGATGCGCCGGGTTATCAGGTGGCGCGGCTGGAAATCAAGCTGGGGCAACACAGCAGTGATACAGCCCAGATCAATCTGGATAACTGCCGTATTCCAGCCGAGAACCTGATTGGTCGCGAGGGCGAAGGTTACCGGATTGCGCTTGGGGCTCTGGAGGGTGGCCGCATCGGTATCGCCGCGCAGAGTGTTGGCATGGCGCGCAGCGCGTTCGACGTTGCGCTGGAGTATGCAAAACAGCGCGAGAGCTTTGGCCAACCGATTTTTCAGCACCAGTCGGTCGGATTCAGGCTGGCCGAATGCGCGACCCGCATCGAGGCAGCGCGCCAGCTCATATGGCATGCTGCCAGCCTGCGCGATGCCGGAAAGCCCTGCCTGAAGGAAGCCGCCATGGCCAAGCTGTTTGCCAGTGAGATGGCCGAGCAAGTCTGCTCCGCAGCCATCCAGACGCTCGGCGGATATGGCTATGTGACCGATTTTCCAGTTGAACGGATCTACCGCGATGTGAGGGTCTGCCAGATTTACGAGGGCACCAGCGACGTGCAGAAGATTCTGATCCAGCGCGCGCTGGATCGGGGTGAATGACGCGCCGGGATCATCCACTATTACCAGGAGGCAACCATGCCGATCACCAAGGGATACAGACAACTCGTTGACGAGGCCATGGCCGTGGTCACTACTTATTCGGTCCAGCAGGTGCGCCAGCGGCTTGACGCCGATCCAGGGCTGCAGGTTGTGGATATCCGGGACGTCCGCGAGCTGGCCGATGGCACCGTCGTCGGCGCAGTCCATGCCCCGCGTGGGATGCTGGAGTTCTGGGTCGATCCCGCCTCGCCTTACCACAAACCTCTGTTCGCGGACGAGTCCCGCGAGTTCGTGCTGTTTTGTGGTGCCGGCTGGCGCAGTGCGCTGGCGGCCAAGGCATTGCAAGACATGGGCATGACCAACG
>JBDTMH010000071.1:0-18939 GCA_039934375.1 Burkholderiaceae bacterium
CCGTGAGCCGCCGGGCCGCTCCCAAGGCTCACAGCACCGCAGCGCATGCGGAGGTTACCCCATGAGGATCCGATGTCGCTGAAAACGCGCCTGCGCCAACGTGCGCGCCAGCTCGGCCCGGGCCTGATCACCGGCGCCGCCGACGACGACCCAAGCGGTATCGCCACCTATTCGCAGGCCGGTGCGCAGTTCGGTTTCGCGATGTTGTGGACCGTGGTGTTCACGCTGCCGCTGATGGCGGCGATCCAGATCGTCAGTGCCCGCATCGGATACGTCACCCGGCGTGGGCTGACAGCCAACATCAAGGCGGCTTTTCCGCGCCCGGTGGTGATGTCGGTGGTGGGCATGCTGCTGGTGGCCAATACGCTCAATATCGCGGCCGACATCGCGGCCATGGCGGAGGCACTGCGCCTGCTGGTGGGCGGTTCCGCCCATGTCTATGCCGTCACCTTCGGCCTGTTGTGTCTGGTCTTGCAGGTATTCCTGCCCTACCAGCTGTATGTGCGCTGGCTCAAGTGGCTGACGCTGGCGCTGCTGTCGTATGTGGCAGTGGCCTTCATGCTCAGGCTCGACTGGTGGCAGGTGCTGGTGCAGATCGTGAGGCCGCAGTTCCCGGCCGGCGTCAGCGGGCATGATGTGCTGCTAATGGTGGTGGCGGTGTTCGGTACCACCATCAGCCCCTACCTGTTCTTCTGGCAGGCCGCACAGGAGGTGGAAGAAGTGGGCAACGGCCCGGCGCATTCGGCCGGCAAGGTCCGGCGCCATCTGCTGCGCATCAAGTTCGACACCATCGCCGGCATGACGTTCTCCAACCTGATTGCGTTCTTCATCATCCTGAGCACCGCCGCCACCTTGCACGCCGCCGGAGTGACCGATATCCAGACCTCTTCGCAGGCCGCGCAGGCCTTGCGCCCGATCGCCGGTGATTTTGCGTTCCTGTTGTTCGGCCTGGGCATCGTCGGCACCGGCATGCTGGCGGTTCCGGTGCTTGCGGGTTCGGCGGCCTACGCATTTGCCGAAGTCGCTGGCTGGCGCGGCAGCCTGAACCTGCGGCTGCACCATGACGAAGGCAAGGGCTTTTATGGCGTCATCGCCGCGGCTACGCTGGGTGGCGTGGTGCTGTGTTTCACGCCGATGGATCCGGTGCGCGAACTGTTCTTGTCGGCGGTGCTCAACGGGGTGATTGCTGTGCCCATCATGGCGGTGATGATGTTGCTGGCCTCGCGCAGCGCTACCATGGGGGCCCATGTGATCGGTAATCGCCTGCGTTGGCTGGGCTGGCTGGCGACCGCCGTGATGGCGCTGACCGTGTTGGCGATGTTGTTCACCTTGTGACGGAGTCTGATCGCCGAAGATGAGAGCCCTGGTCCTGCCGATTCGTGCCCGCCCCCGAATGGCGATTGCCGTGCTGACGGGTGTCGTCCTCGCGACCCTGTTGCCATCGACCATGGGACTGGTGACCCGCGCTCTATTCGGCTGGAACGTGGGTGTATGGTTTTATCTGGCGCTGATCGTCACGATGATGCTGCGTGCCGACCATACGCATCTGCGGCGCGTTGCGGCGGCGCGGGCCGAAGGGGCGCCGGTGGTCATGCTGGTTGTCGTTCTGGCGGCGATGGTCAGCCTGGCCGGCATCGTGGCCGAGCTCTCCGCGGCCAAGGTGACAGGTACGGCCCATGCCTGGCCGCACCTGTTGTTCGCGCTGGTCACCGTGGTGGGTTCGTGGCTGCTGATCCCGATTGATTTCACGCTGACTTACGCCAGTCTGTATTATGCGGCCGGCAAACCCGGCTTGGCGTTTCCCGACCATGATCCGAAGTTCGAGCCGCATTACAGCGACTTCATGTACTTCGCGTTCACGATCGCCGTGGCCGCGCAAACCGCCGACATCGCAGTGACGTCACCCGCGATGCGGCGTCTGGTGTTGCTGCACGCCATCGTGTCGTTCGCGTTCAATACCGCGATCCTGGCCTTCACGATCAACGTCGCCGCCAGCATGTTCTGACGCTGCGGGCCGGTGCCTGGTCGGGTGTCGCCATGGCGGGTTCGGTCGGGTCAGCGGGGGTTGTCTCGCCGACGCCAGTAACGCCAGACTGTGTGGCCGAGTCCGGCCAGCGCGAGCAGCGCGAATACCGCCTCTTCGATCCGGTGCAGGTCGTTGAACACCCACTGCAGCGCATTGCCGAACTCATAACCCAGCGTGGTGATCAGCAGTGCCCAGATCAGTGCCCCGACGATGTTGATCCAGGCAAAGCGAAACGGCGCGACGCGCAACGCACCGATGGCGATCGGACCGGCGACGCGCAGGCCGTACAGAAACCGGATACTCAGGATCAGGGTGACGTGGTGCCGCTGGAGCAGCGCCTGTACCCGCGGGAGTTGCCGGCCCAGGCGCGGAAAGCGCAGCAGCAGCGCGTCGCCATGGCGCCGTCCCAGCCAGAAGAAGATCTGATCGCCCATGGTGCTGGCGAGAAATGCCACGGCGACCACCTGCTCGAACTGCAACATGCCGCGGTGCACCGCGAATCCGGCCAGCAGCAGGACGGTCTCGCCTTCGAGAAAGCAGCCGATGAAGATGGTCCAGTAACCGTATTCGGTGATCAGCGCGGAGAGATTCATGGGGTCGTTCAACGGGAGCGGCGCGCCCTGACCCCGGCTATTGTGTCGTCCGACCGGGAAAGATTACCTGTGCCGACAAGCCAGCCAGATCGCGAGACTGCGCCAGTACCAGTCGGGCACCATGACGCTTGGCGATCGCGCGGGCGATGGACAGGCCCAATCCGCTGCCGCTTGCATCCTGGTGCTCGCCGCGCACGAAGCGCTCGAACATGCGCTCGCGCTGTTCGCTGGGGATGCCGGGGCCGGAGTCCTCGACCGCCAGCACCGGCTGCCCTTCGCGGGTGTCGACCTGCAGCACGACGTGCCCCTCGCGGGGCGTGTACTTGATCGCGTTCTCCAGCAAATTGCGCAGCAAGATGGACAGACCGTCGGTATCGCCGTCGACCCAGGTCGGCTCGCCAGCAGACAACGTCAGCGTGATGGCGCTGGCTTGTGCCTGGGGCTGCAAATCACGCACGATAGTCTCCGACAAGGCCTGCAGATCGATGCGCCGGTGCATCCCGGGCGACGGGTGCGCAGACTCCTGGCGTGCCAGTACCAGCAGTTGCTGCATCAGTGCGATGGCGCGGTCCACGCCCTGGTTCAGGCGCGTCGCCGCCTGCTGCTGCGCCTGCGGGTCGCTGGTGCGCGCCAGTGACTGGGCCTGCAGCTTGAGCGCCGTCAGCGGCGAGCGCAGTTCATGCGCCGCATTGGCGACAAAGGCGCGCTGGGCGTCGAAGCTGTCGTGCAGCCGCCCGAACAGCAGGTTGATCTCCTGCACCAGGGGCTGGACCTCTTCGGGCAGGCCGCTTTCGGGCAATGCGGTGAGGTCGTCTGCAGCCCGCGCCGCGACCTGCTGACGGGTGCGTTCGAGCGGCGCCAGCGAGCGGTTGATGATCCACCACAGTGCCAGCATCAGCAGCGGTGCGACGATGGCCATCGGCAGCAGCGCACGGGCCGCCAGTGCGCGGGCACGCGAGAGACGGTCGTCCATGTTCTGGGCGATCTGTATCGTCTGCAGCGGCGTCTGCACCGAGTACACGCGGTAACGGGTGCCCTGGTGTGTCACGTCGGTGAAACCCAGCACGGCGCGGGCCGGCAACACCACGCGGCTGGACTGGAACACATGCGTGCCGTCGGCAGACCAGATCTGGATTACGTAGCCGGCGCTGTCGTCCTGTGTATTGTCCAGCTGCAGTCCCGGCAGCGCCGGGCCGCCGCGCAGGCTGTTGGCCATCTGCTGCAGGTGGTAATCGAACAGCGTGTCGGCCTGCGCCAGGGCGCTGCGATAGGCCGACGCCCCCTGGAAAACCGCACCGATCAGGATCGCCGCCATCACCGACACCAGCAGGCGCCGGCGCAGCGAATGGGATCCTGGCGCAGCGGGTCGATTCATGGCACGGGAATCATGTAGCCCAGGCCGCGGACTGTCTCGATCACGGCGCTGCCGAGTTTCTTGCGCAGGCCGTGGATGAACACTTCGACCGCATTGCTGCTGACCTCGTCCTTCCAGCCGTACAACTTGTCCTCGAGCTGGCTGCGCGAATAGACCACGCCCGGGCGTGCCATCAGCACTTCGAGTACCGCCCATTCACGGGCGGACAGCTGGATCGATTCGGCGACCTTGCCATCGGGTGTCAGGCGCAGAGCCTCACGCGTGATCGGATTGAGTCGCAGGCCGTGCAATTCGCGGACCGAGTCGGCCTGTCCCTGGCTGCGCCGGATCAGCGCCCGGATGCGCGCCAGCAACTCGTCCAGGTCGTAGGGCTTGAGCACATAATCGTCGGCGCCGGCATCCAGCCCGGCCACCCGGTCCTGCACCGCATCGCGGGCGGTCACGATCAGCACCGGCGTGGCGTTGCGGCGCGTGCGCAGGCGGCGCAACACCTCGACACCATCCATCCGGGGCAGGCCCAGGTCGAGCAACACCAGGTCGTAGCTCTCGCTTTGCAGCGCGGTGTCGGCCATCTCGCCGTCGCGCACCCAGTCGACGGCAAAATGCTCGGCGCGCAATACGTCGAGCACGGCCTCGCCGATCATGGTGTCGTCTTCAACCAGCAGCAGGCGCATGGGGATGCCTCATCGGTGCGGGCGACCGCCGCCCGCAGTGCGATTGTCCGTCGGTACGCTTAGCGACGGCTTAACCGCTGACTTCTTGACAGCTTGCCGGCCGCGGCCGCCGCTTCGACTGCCAGCGCGTCGATCAGGGCGCGTCGACGCCGATCAGCTGCGCCAGCGTCGCGGTATCCATCGAGCCGCCGCGGGTCGCCAGCTGTCCGGTGCGCGCGTTCTTGACAACGGTGAATGGCACGCCTTCCAGCCCGAGGTTGTTGAACAGCTTTGTGTTGCTGGCGACGGACTGTTTGGCTTCGTCGGTGACGTTGGTGCCGCTGCTGATGCCGCCTTTGCCGGCGATCAGCGAAGTCTCGTGTTCGGACATGGCTTGTGCCGGATCTGCTGCCGACAGCAGCGTGGCACCCTGCGCCGAACTGGTGGGATTGATCAATCCGACCGGCATCCAGACGAAACGCGCCTTTTTCTGCAATGGAATCGCGGCGTTCCACAGATGTGCGCAATGCGGGCACTGGGGGTCGAAGAACACGTATACGACGGTGTTGTTCATCATCGAGCCGACGGTGAACCCCTTGCCTTCGCTCGACACGATCTCGACGCTCGGCGTGCGTTTGGCCGGTTCGGCAGCTGCGACCGGCGCGGCTGGCGCACTGCTGGAAGCAGGTTTTTCTTCGGTCTTGGAACAGGCGCCCAGGACCAGCGTGACAGCCAACAGGGCCGGCAACAAGTAGCGGATATGGTTCATGGTGAGGTGACTTTCTTCAGGACGGGTTATGGGCGGAATCGGTGGCCGGTGGTTCAGGCCAGGCGCAGGCGGTGCCGCGCGACCTGGGCGCGGACCTGCTCCGGCGCAGTGCCGCCCAGGATGTTACGGGCCTGCATCGAACCGCGCAGGCTCAGTACCGCATAGACATCCTGCTCGATGCGGGAATTGAAACCCTGCAGTACCTGCAGCGGCAGATCTGCCAGGTCGACGCCCTGGTCGATCGCGGTCTTGACGGCGTGCGCCACAGTTTCGTGCGCGTCACGGAATGGCAGGCCCTTGCGTGTCAGGTAGTCGGCCAGGTCGGTGGCGGTGGCATAGCCCCGGCGTGCAGCTCGCTCCATGGCTTCGGGGCGCACCGTGATGCCCTGCACCATCTCGGCGAAGATGCGCAGCGTGTCCTTGAGCGTATCGACACTGTCGAACAGCGGCTCCTTGTCTTCCTGGTTGTCCTTGTTGTAGGCCAGCGGCTGGCCCTTCATCAGCGTGAGCAGGCCCATCAGGTGACCGACCACCCGTCCGGTCTTGCCACGTGCGAGTTCGGGAACGTCGGGATTTTTCTTCTGCGGCATGATGGAACTGCCGGTACAGAACCGGTCGGCGATGTCGATGAAGCCGAAACTCTGGCTCATCCACAACACCAGTTCCTCGCTCAGGCGGCTGAAATGCACCATGCACAAGGCGGCTGCGGCGGTGAATTCGATCGCGAAGTCGCGGTCGCTGACGGCATCCAGGCTGTTCTGGCACACGCCCTCCATGCCCAGCGCGCGCGCCACGCGCTCGCGATCGAGCGGATAGCTGGTGCCGGCCAGCGCGGCGGCACCCAGCGGCAGACGATTGACACGCCGGCGCACGTCCACCATGCGCTCGGCGTCGCGCGCGAACATTTCCACATAGGCCAACATGTGGTGGCCGAACGAGACCGGTTGGGCGACCTGCAAGTGGGTGAAGCCGGGCAGGATCACGTCGGTATTCTTGCCTGCCAACTCGACCAGTGCGATCTGCAATTGGCGCAGCAGGTCGGCAATGGCGTCGATCTCGTCGCGCAGCCACAGGCGCACGTCGGTGGCGACCTGATCGTTGCGCGAGCGACCGGTGTGCAGGCGCTTGCCGGCGTCGCCGGCAAGTTGCGTCAGCCGGGCCTCGATGTTCAGGTGCACGTCTTCCAGGTCGAGTTTCCACTCGAAGATGCCGGCCTCGATCTCGGCCGTGACGCCGTGCATGCCGGCAACGATGGCCGCATGGTCCTGCTGGCTGATGATGCCTTGGTGGCACAACATTTCTGCATGCGCCAGCGAACCAGCGATGTCGACCCGCCACAGGCGTTTGTCGAAGAACACGCTGGAGGTATAGCGCTTGACGAGGTCGCTCATGGGCTCGGAGAACAGTGCGGACCACGCAGCCGATTTGTTGTCGAGTTGGTTCTGGGTCATGAATTGGGAATATGGGCCGGGTCCGTAGCTGGCCCGAAGGGGGCAAGATCACCAATAATCGGGTCAACAACCTGGTACATGATGAAAGACAGCGAGATTTTATCGACCTTTCACGAACTCGAACCGCAGCGTGAGCCAGCGCCGCCGCCCCGGCCGCTGATCTTCGATGCCTGCCAGCTTGGCGTGTTGCTGCGCGCGGTGTTGTTCGTCGAGCTGGTGATGGCCATTGGCGCCTTGTTCGGCGTGGTTTCGGTCTTTGACTGGGGGCTGCGTCTGTCGATCCTGACCGGGGCTGCCCTGCCCGGAACCCTGGTATGGCTGGTCGTGGCCTGCGCCAGCAAGAACCTGATCGCCCGTCTGCCCACGGCCTGGCAATATGCGGCCGGCGTGTTGCTGGGCGCGCTGGCCGGTCTTTACGGCTGTGCCATGCTGGTGGTGGCCGGCCTGCTCGAACAGGGTCTCTGGCTGGCCTGCGCGGTGACGGGTGCCGCACTGGCAGCCGCGCTGGTTGCGGCGCTGGTGATGCGGGTGCGGGCCCGCACGCCGGCCGATACCGCTGCGCGTCTGTCGGAACTGCAGTCGCGGATCCGGCCGCATTTCCTGTTCAACACGCTGAACAGCGCGATCGCGCTGGTGCGCGCCGAACCGGCCAAGGCCGAGACCTTGCTGGAGGACCTGAGCGACCTGTTCCGCCATGCGCTGGTTGACCATGGCGAAGCCGTGACGCTGGCCGAGGAAATCGAACTGGCGCGTCGCTACCTTGCGATCGAGCAGGTCCGGTTCGGCGAGCGCCTGCAACTGGAGTGGGAGCTCGACCCCGCGGCCGACCAGGCCATGTTGCCACCGCTGTTGCTGCAGCCTCTGGTGGAGAACGCGGTGCACCATGGCGTGGAACCCAGCGACGTCGGCGCCACGGTGCGCATTTCGACCGAGCGGCGCGGTACCGTGGTCGTGATCAAGGTGACCAATACCTTGCCGGCCGGCGCCGGCACGCCCGGCCATGGGTTGGCACTGGACAACGTGCGCGACCGGCTGCGCCTGCTGCATGACGTGCAGGGACGGTTCCGCAGCGGTTTGGTCGACGGGGTGTTCCAGGTCCGCATGGAGGTGCCGGTATGATCGTTCTCAAGGCCTTGATCGTCGACGATGAGGCCTTGGCACGCAGCCGCATGCACAGTCTGCTGAAAGACTGCGCGGCGCCCAGGGTCGACGTCGCAGGCGAAGCCGGCAATGCGGCCCAGGCGCTGGCGCTTTTGGCGCAGCAGTCGTTCGATGTCGTGCTGCTGGATATCCACATGCCGGGCACCGACGGGCTGGCGCTGGCACACCAGCTCACCACCAGGATGGATGCGCCGGCCGTGGTTTTCGTGACCGCCCATGCCAGCCATGCGCTGAGGGCCTTCGATCTGGAGGCGGTCGACTACGTGACCAAGCCGGTGCGGCTGTCGCGCCTGGTGTTGGCGCTGCAAAAGGTCGAGCGGCGCCTGGCGGCCAGCCGCGCCTTGCTGCCGCAGAGCGTGGCGCCGGCGCTGACCATCCAGGACCGTGGCCGTACCGAGCGCGTGCCCTTGTCGGAGGTCGTCTACCTGAAGGCCGAGCTGAAGTACGTGACGGTGCGCACCATGGAGCGCAACCTGATCCTGGATGGCTCGCTCAACGAGCTGGAGGAGCGCCACGGTGCGTTCTTCGTGCGCATCCACCGCAATGCGCTGGTGGCGCGCTGGCGCGTGCGCGCGCTGGAGAAACACTTTGACGAGGAGGAGGGCGAAGGCTGGGCGGTGCGTCTGCAGGGGGTCGACGAGTTGCTGGCGGTCTCGCGCCGCCAGCTGGCGGTGCTGCGCGAACTGCTCAACAACGCAAGCTGATGCAGAGATTGGCCAAGATCGTCGGCATCGAATCGCGCCTCGGGAACGCGTCATGAACGATACGCTTGCCGCGCAGATCCGGGCGTTGCCGTGTTTCAGCGGCATCTCGCAGATCGCCGCGCTCGACGGCGGGATGACAAACCACAACTACCGCGTCGATGATCGCCATGGTCGTTTCGTCGTTCGGCTGGGACAGGATGTTGTCGAACACGGCATCTTGCGCTGGCATGAATTGGCGGCGGCGCGGGCGGCCTGGGCGGCGGGTTTGTCTCCCGAGGTCGTGTTCGCCGCGCCCGGTGTACTGGTCAGCCGCTTTATCGAGGGCAGAACGCTGCAGGCGCAGGATCTGCGCGATGCCGCTGGCCTGGATGTGCTGGTGCGACTGCTGCATCGCTGCCACCACGGCATCCCACTACAGATGCGGGGCCCAGTGCTGATGTTCTGGGTGTTCCAGGTGATCCGCGAATACCTTGCACGGTTACGCGCGCAGCCGGGTGCGCTGTTGCAGGACAGGTTTGCCGACATCGCGGCGATGGCCCCGGTGCTCGAAGCAGCAGTCGGTCCGGTCGAGATCGTGTTTGGCCATAACGATCTGCTGGCGGCCAACCTGATCGACGACGGCACGCGGCTGTGGCTGATCGACTGGGACTATGCGGGATTCAACAGCCCGCTGTTCGATCTGGCCAACCTGTCGTGCAACAACGACTTCGACGCTGCGCTCGACCAGCAATTGCTGACGCGTTACGACGGACGGGCACCGAATGCAGCACGCAGACGCGCGTTTCTGGCGATGCGCTGCGCATCGGCGATTCGCGAGACCTTGTGGGCTGTGGTTTCGCGGCAGTTCTCGAGCATCACGTTCGACTATGTCGCCTACGCGCACACCTGGTGCACGCGGCTGGACGCCACCTGGCAGGCGTTTCAGGCCGGGGAAAGCGCAGATCCCTGAAGTCGCCAGCGTGCCCGACGCAGCCGCATGCCGCTCAGCCGGTGTTGCGCAATCCGGCCGCGATGCCGTTGATCGAGATGTGGATGCCGCGCCGCTGACGGTCGTTGATCTGGCCGGCGCGGTGGCGCCGGATCAGTTCGATCTGCAGGTGGTGCAGCGGATCGATGTAGGGGAAGCGGTGGCGGATCGAACGTTGCAGCGCCGCGTTGGTGGCCAGCCGGTGCTTGTCGCCGGTGATCTGTGCCAACGCGCTCGACGTGAGATGCCATTCGGTTTCGATCGTCGCCAGGATCTTCTTGCGCAACCGGCTGTTGGGCACCAGTTCCGCATACCGTGATGCCAGCGCCAGGTCGCTTTTGGCCATGACCATGTCCATGTTCGACAACAAGGCGCGAAAGAATGGCCACTGGCGTTCCATCTTCTGCAGTACGGCGATGCGCTCCTTGCGCGAATCCGGTCCCGGCGCCTGCAGAAACTCGATGATGGCAGAGCCGAAGCCATACCAGCCTGGCAGTGTCAGGCGGCACTGGCCCCAGCTGAAACCCCAGGGAATGGCGCGCAGGTCCTCGATCGCCTGCGACGGCTTGCGCGAGGCCGGGCGTGAGCCGATGTTGAGCTCGGCGATCTCGCGGATCGGCGTGGCGTCGAAGAAGTACTCGGTAAAGCCCGGTGTCTGGTACACCAGCTTGCGGTAGGCCGCCATGCTGGAAGTCGACAACGCCGCGGCGGTTTCCAGGAACACCCGGGGCACCGGCTTGGCTGCCGGCATCAGCGTGGCCTCCAGGGTTGCCGCGACCAGGGTTTCCAGATTTCGCCGCCCGATGTCCGGGTTCGCATACTTGCTGCCGATGACCTCGCCCTGTTCGGTCAGCCGGATCTGCCCGCGCACGGTTCCCGGCGGTTGTGCCAGGATCGCCTGATAGCTCGGCCCGCCACCGCGTCCCACCGTGCCGCCGCGGCCATGGAACATGCGCAGCCGCACTGGTGGCTGGTCCGGCGTAGCGTCGGCCAACTCGTCGAACAGGGCGACCAGCGCCACCTCGGCCAGGTACAGTTCCCAGTTGCTGGTGAAGATGCCGCCATCCTTGTTGCTGTCGGAGTAACCCAGCATGATGTCCTGCTCGGCGCCGCTGCGCCGCACCAGGTCGTGAATCGCCGCCAGCGCGTAGAAATCTCGCATGATGCCGGCGGCATTTCGCAGGTCCTCGATGGTTTCGAACAGCGGCACGACGATCAGATCGGTATGCGGTTCGCAGTCCAGCGCGCCGTGCATCAAGCCGGTTTCCTTCTGCAGCAGCAATACCTCGAGCAGGTCGCTGACGGTTTCGGTATGGCTGATGATGTAGTGGCGCAGTGACTCGCGGCCGAATCGTGTCAGCATTTCGCGGGCGCAGCGGAAGATCGCCAGCTCGTCCTGCACCAGGCTGGAGTACCCATGGTCGAGTACCTGCAGCGGTCGTGCGTCGCGCAGCAACTTCAGCAGTACCTGTTGCTTCGCCGCTTCGCCAAGCCCGGCATAGCCGTTCTCGACCCGGGCCACGGCCAGCAGTTCTTCAACCACTTCCTCGTGCTTGTCCGAGCTCTGGCGCAGGTCGACCGTGGCCAGGTGAAAGCCGAACACGTCGACCGCACGGATCAGCGGTCGCAGTCTTTGCTCGATCAGTGCGCCGCCGTGGTTTTCCGTCAGCGAGGTCTCGATGATGCGCAGGTCGGCGCGAAAGGCCTGTGCGCTGGCATACGGGTTTTGCGGCGCCACCGCGTGGCGTGCGGCTTCGCCACCGGTGAGGTCCTTGAGCGTGGCGGCCAGCCGCGCGTAGATGCCGGTCAGGGCCAGCCGATAGGGTTCATCCTGGCGGTGTTCGTTGGTGTCGGGCGAACGCGCGGCAAGCGCCTTCATGTCCGCCGAGCAATTCGCCAGGATCGCAGAGACCGACAGCTCACCGCCAAGCAGGTGCACCTCGGTCAGATAGTGGCGCAGAGCCACCTCGGCCTGGCGTTGGAGTGCAAATGCCAGGGTCTGGGCGCTGACGTTCGGATTGCCGTCGCGGTCGCCGCCAATCCATTGACCCATGCGCAGGAAGCTGTGGATGTCGCGCTGGCCCAGTTCGCGCTCCAGGTCGGCGTACAGCCGGGGGATCTCGCGCAGAAAAGTGGCTTCGTAGTAACTCAGCGCATTCTCGATCTCGTCAGCCACGGTCAATTTGGTGAAGCGCAGCAGCCGGGTCTGCCACAGCTGCGTGACACGCGCGCGGATCAGCGCCTCGTTGCGCGCGAGCTCGCGCGGCGTCAGCGCGTCCTTGCTGTTTTGCGCGGCCAGGGCCTGCAGCCGGATCGCGTCCCGCGCCGTGAGCAACTGCGCAATGGCACGCTCTGCATCCAGGATGCTCTTGCGCTGCACCTCGGTTGGATGCGCGGTCAGCACCGGCGAGACAAAACTTCCGGCCAAGGTCTTCACGATGGTCGACGGCGCGATGCCGGCCCAACGCAGCCGTGACAGCGCCACGTCGATGCTGCCCTCCTGGGTGTTGCCGGCGCGCTCATGAAAGGCCCGACGACGGATATGGTGGCGATCTTCCGCAAGGTTGACGAGATGGCTGAAGTAGGTGAATGCGCGGATCACGCTGACCGTCTGATCGCCGCTGAGCCCGACCAGCAGCTTCTTGAGTGCCCGGTCGGCGTCCTGGTCGGCATGGCGCCGGAATGCGACCGACAACTTGCGGATCTGCTCGATCAGGTTGAACGCCGTCATGCCGTCCTGGTCCCGGATCACGTCACCCAGGATGCGACCGAGCAGGCGGATGTCTTCCACCAGGGGCCGTTCATTTTCACGCGCGCGGCCGGTGGACTCGGTTTGTGTTTTCGGGGTCATGGATGGGCGTGTGGGGTCGGCGGGCGCGGGGTGCGGCCATGCTAGCATCGCTGCGCCCTGTGTGATTACCAATCGGTTACGACTTTGACCCTGTCTGCGCGACCCCCCCTTGTCATCGCCACCCGCGAGAGCCGTCTGGCCTTGTGGCAGGCCCGCCATGTGCAACAACGGCTCGAGGCACTGGGCCACGAGGTGCAACTGCTGGGCATGACGACGCGCGGCGATCAGATTCTGGACCGTAGCTTGAGCAAGGTCGGCGGCAAGGGCCTGTTCGTCAAGGAGCTCGAGGCGGCACTGGAGGACGGACGTGCGGATCTGGCCGTGCATTCGCTCAAGGATGTGCCGATGCAGCTGCCCGCGGGTTTTGTACTGGCCTGCGTCATGGAGCGCGAAGATCCGCGCGATGCTTGGGTTTCCAGCGAATGCGCGAGTCTTGCCGATTTGCCGTGTGGCGCCGTGGTGGGCACGTCCAGCCTGCGCCGGATGGTGTTGCTGCGCGACATGCTGCAGCAGATGGGACGCCAGGATGTGCGCATCGAACCCTTGCGCGGCAACCTCGACACCCGCTTGCGCAAGCTCGATGAGGGCAGTTACGCTGCCATCGTGCTGGCCGCTGCCGGGCTCAAGCGGCTGGCGCTGCAGCAGCGCATCCGCCATGTGTTCACGCCGCAGCAGATGTTGCCGGCGGCCGGGCAGGGCGCGCTGGGTATCGAGGTCCTGGCAGGGCGCCAGGACCTGATCCATGCGCTGGCGCCGTTGGCGCACCAGCCGAGCTGGCTGATGGTCGCCGCCGAACGGGCGGTCAGCCGCGCCATGGGGGGAAGTTGCTCGATGCCGCTGGCGGCCCACGCGGTATGGCAGTCGGGCACATTGCGGCTGGACGCAGCCTGGGGTGAGGCAGAACCTGCGGCAACTGGCGCTGTTTCGCCGGCGCTGGTACGCGCCAGTGATCAGCAGGTGGTCACCTCGCTGGAGCAGGCCGAGCGTCTGGGTGAGCGGGTCGCACAGCAATTGCGCGACGGTGGCGCCCAGGGAACGGCGACGCCCGCCTGACGAGCCCCCATGCGTGTGGTTGTCACCCGTCCGCAGGAAGCCGCCGGGCGTTGGGTGCAGGCGCTGGCACGGCAGGGGGTCGATGCGGTTGGCCTGCCCTTGATCGAGATCCGTCCAGCCGTGGACAGAGGCGCCATCCAGGCGGCGTGGCAGGCCATGCCGGGTTTTGCTGCGGTGATGTTCGTCAGCGCGGCGGCGGTGGAAAACTTTTTTTTCGTTGCTCCCCAGCAGCAAAACGTCTGGCCATCGGCCGCGCAACCGAGGGCCTGGGCGCCGGGCCCTGGCACGGCATCGGCGCTGCTGCGTCAGGGGGTGCCTGCGTCGATGATCGATGCACCGCCCGAGGACAGCGGACAGTTCGATTCGGAAGCCCTGTGGCTCCAGGTGCGCGCTTCGGTGCGGCCCGGGCAACGGGTATTGGTGGTGCGCGGCTCGCATGGTGATCCGAGCGAGAGGCTCGACCAGGCAGGCTCGGACCGTGGCGCGGGGCGGGACTGGCTGGCGCGGAGCCTGGTCGAGCACGGCGCGCTGGTCGAATATGTCGTGGCGTATTGGCGTGCAGGACCGGCGCCGGCGCAATTGCGCCAGGCCATTGCCATTCTGGGCCTCTCGGTGCCCGCGCTGTGGTTGTTCACCAGTTCCCAGGCGATCGAGAACCTTCAGAGCGCCTTGCCCGGACACGACTGGTCGGCGTCCCATGCGCTGGTGACGCATCCGCGAATCGCTGCTGCGGCGCATGCCGCCGGTTTCGGTGTTGTGCGAGAGTCACGCCCGACGTTCGACGATGTGATGGCGTCGATAAAATCAGCGCAATGAACCCGCAAGCCAACACTCCGACGTCAGCCGAAACAGGTGTTGCGCCGGCACCCGGTCCGACGACCGCCACTTCGACGGCGCAGCCGGCAGGCGCAGCTGCGCCAGCGCCCGGCCCCGCGATGGCCGCGCGTGTGCCGGGCGATGCCGCAGCGTTGCCGACATTGCAGCATTCTCCGCTGGCGATTTTCGCGCTGGTGCTGGCGGCCGTGGCGCTGGCCGGCACCGTGATGGTGTGGCAACGCCTTAACGCCAGTCAGGAGCAACTTGCGCACCAAAGTGCGGACTCGGCGATGCATGCTGCCGAGGCGCGTGCCAGTGCCAAGGCGGCGCAGGACCTGTCACGCGAGACGGCGGCACGGCTGGCGGTGGCCGAGATCCGTCTGAGCGAGGTCGCAGTCCAACGCAATCAGCTCGAAGGCTTGATCCAGAGCATTTCGCGCTCCAGGGACGAGAACCTGGTGGTCGATATCGAGTCGGCGGTCCGGCTGGCCCAGCAACAGGCGCAACTGACCGGAAGTGTCGAGCCCCTGGTGGCGGCACTGCGCTCAGCCGACCAGCGCATCGCCCGTGCGGCCCAGCCGGGGCTGGCGCAACTGCAACGCGCGCTGGCGCGCGACATCAGCCGCATCACGGCGGCGTCGTTCACCGACACACCCAGCCTGCTGGTGCGGATCGACGAATTGCTGCGCATGTCGGACGAATTGCCGCTGGCCAACGCCGTGGCCAGCGTCAGTGCCAGCGGTTCGCTCAAACGTCCGGACGCGCAGGCGGCGCCCGAGTGGTGGCAGCGGGTACTGGCCACGGTGGGTGAGGAGGCCAGCAAATTGTTGCGCGTGAGCCGCGTCGAACAACCCGAGGCGGCGCTGCTGTCGCCCGAGCAGTCGTTTTTCGTGCGCGAGAACTTCAAGCTCAAGCTGCTCAATGCACGGCTGGGGCTGCTGGCCCGGCAGCTCGAATCCGCGCGCGCCGACATGGCGTCGGCGTCGTCCACCTTGTTTCGCTATTTCGATCCGACCTCGCGCAAGACCCAGGCAGCTGCCAGCTTGCTGCAGCAGGTGCAGGGGCAGATGAAGAATCTGGAACTGCCGCGTGTCGATGACACGCTGGCGGCGCTGACCGCGGCCACGGCCGGGCGTTGAGGGTAAAACGCCATGCGTGTCTCACTCTGGCTGCTTGGGCTGTTTGCCGCAGCGGTGGCGGCGGCCCTGTTTGCCGGCAGGAACCCCGGGTCGGTGACGGTGTTCTGGCCGCCTTACCGGATCGACCTGTCACTCAATCTGGTGCTGGTGCTGACACTGGCGACCTTCCTGACCTTGCATTTGGCCTTGCGTGCCTTGTCGGCCCTGTTCGCGATCCCGCGCGAGGCCCGCATGTGGCGCCAGCGCCAGCGCGAGCGCAGTATGCAGCTGTCCTTGCTCGATGCCTATTCCCAGCTGGTCGCAGGCCGGTACGTGCGCGCCAAGAAATCTGCCGAGCTGGTGCTCGAGCAGGTGCGCAACCTGGCGGGCAGCGACGACAAGCTCACCTATGCCGACCAGTTGCTGACGACGTCCCACCTCCTGGCGGCCGAGGCGGCCCATGCGTTGCAGGATCGTGGGGCAAGGGAATCGCACTACCGCGCAGCGCTCGAGCATGCGGCGCGTGGTGTCTCCCCCGAGGCTGGCGAGGGTGCCCACTTGCGTGCGGCGCGCTGGGCACTGGATGACCGGGACTCGGCCGGCGCGCTTCAATTGCTCGACGACCTGGGTCAGGGAGCCGGGCGGCGCGTGCTGGCGCTGCGCATGCGGCTCAAGGCGGCCCGCATGGCCGGGCGTACGGTCATGGCACTGGAGACGGCGCGTCTGCTGGCCAAGCACCATGCGTTGTCCCAGGTGGCGGCCCGCGGCGTTTTGCGGGGTCTGGCCACCGAGCTGATCGCCACGGCGTACGATCCGGCCCAGTTGGCACAGGCATGGGCCCGGATCGAGCCGAACGAGAAGCTCATGCCCGATGTCGCGCTTGCCGCGGCGCAACGTCTGCTGGAACTGCAGGGCG
This sequence comes from Burkholderiaceae bacterium, assembly GCA_039934375.1. GTDB lineage: Bacteria > Pseudomonadota > Gammaproteobacteria > Burkholderiales > Burkholderiaceae_C > CAISIP01. The sequence continues at coordinate 16,454 of JBDTMH010000071.1, forward strand.
AGCCAGCGCTGAGCCGCGAATGGCTGCTGCCGATATGGGAGCAGATGCTGGACCAGCCGAGTGGCCTGGCACAGAGCCAGTGTGTCGATCTGGTACGGGTGCTCGAGCTCGGATTCGCCGGCGGCAGCGACACGCTCGAAGGCGAGTGGCTGACCCGCATCGAGAGCGCGCAGCTCAGCCATCCGGGGGACCCGGTGTTGCAATACCTGGCCGGTGTGACTTGCATGCGGCTGCAGCTCTGGGGCAAGGCACGCCAGTTGTTGCAGCAATCGTTGGTGCGGCTGCAGGATGCCGGCCTGCGCCGTGACGCCTGGCGCCAATTGGCCGGGCTTGCGGCGGAACAAGGCGACAACCAGGCAGCCAGCGAGGCCTGGCGCAGCGCAGCCCAAGCCTGAGCCGCACGCTCGCTGCCGCGTCCGGGCGCGTACGTTGTTGCAGGTGACCTGGTTTGCGCCGCAGGATGTCGCTAACGGCTGACTCGGCCATCATGCTGCCACGGCGGGTCCCCAACGAAGCAGCCCGGGTGAACCGGGCTGAAAATGGGGCTGGACCCTCGGCCGACGCGGGCGCCGACGCACCGTTCAAGGTGCGCCGCTGCGGTCGGTTGGTGTGTCAGCGCGCCGACGACTGTTCGAACGGCAGGCTGAGGTTGCGCAGGTCGCGTTTGGTTTCGACCAGCACCAGAGGCCCCTCGTCGATCGCCGCTGGTACCGGGATTTCGCGCGGTACATGGATCGTGTCGGGCTGGGCATCGATGGCGGCCTGAGCGCTCCTGATCTTCTCTTCGTCGGAGTTGACCCAGTTCAGACCGGATGCCTGCGCCATCTGCGCAAGATCGTCCACTGGCAATGCGAATGGCAAAACACGTGGCAGGCTGCCGCTGGACGCTTCGGCAGCTGCCGACTGCGGGGCCGCGATCTGCGCCGGTGCGCCAGCGACGACGGTGTCGGCTGTTTGCGCCGGTATTGCGGCGTCGGCAACCGGCGCCGTGTTGGCAAAACCTTCCAGCGCCGGTTGCATCGGCGGCTCCTGAGCGCTGCGGCCGTCCGTGGCGGCCTGGCGCTCGTCGCCCTGGCCAGCGCGGCCACTGCGCTCGCCGCCACGCGCACGGTCACGGTCACGTCCATAACGGTCACGCGAACGCTTCTCGCGCGGTTCAGCGCCTTCGGTGCCGGCAGCCGCGTTTTCGGCGCCGTTGACCAGGCGGTCCGGTTCGCCGGCCGACGGGCTCACTGGCATGCCGGTGGTGGCGTCAGCTGGCTGTTGCCCGGTCATGCCGTTGTCCAGCGCCGTCTCGGTTGGCGCAGCATTGCGCTCCTGGCGTGGCCGGCGTTCGCGCCCGCGTTCACCACGTCCTTCGCGTCCTTCGCGTTCACCACGTCCGTCGCGTTCACCGCGTCCGTCGCCGCGTTCTTCACTTCCTTCGCTGCGCCCTTCACGTGGCGCTTGCGCATCCATGCCATCTGCCATATCCTGCGGCGCTGCGTTGTCTGCAGCGGCATCGGTGGGACTGCGATCGGCGTCGCGGTTGCGCTCGCCACGACCACCGCGGCTCCCACGCTCTCCGCGCTCACCACGTTCGCTGCGTTCACCTCGCTCCGGACGTTCGCCGCGTTCGCTGCGTTCACCTCGCTCCGGACGTTCGCCGCGTTCGCTGCGTTCACCTCGCTCCGGACGTTCGCCACGCGGTGGACGCTCCGCACGCACTTCATTGCGCATGCTGTCATCGGCGCCGTTGCCACGCGGGCCGCTTTGCTGCGCGCCGGTTTCAGCCAGCGGGTTTGTACTGCCGTTTTCCGTGCGATCGCGCTGACCGGAGCGTTCGCCACCACGGCCACCGCGGCCACCGCGGCCGCCGCGCGAGCGACCTTCACCACGCGCTTCGCCGCGGCTGCCGTCTCGGCCTTCGGTGCGACGACCGTCGCGTCCGCCACGACCTTCGCCACGCGGGGCTTCCTTGGCTGTAATCGGTGTCGTTACCGGAGCGACTGACTCCGGCGCCGGTGCTGCGAATAGGCTCTTGATCCAGCCAAGGAACCCCTTTTCTGCAGGTGCCGCTGGCACAGCGGGGGGCGCAATTGGTGCCGGAGCTGCGACTTGTGCCACCGGCTCGGGTTTGGGTGGCGCTACCGGTGCCGGCGCGTCCGGCAACACGCCCTTGATCACCGGCGTCTGGCGGTTGGTCGGCTCCTGGGCGCGTCGCGTCACGGACGTCGGGTCTTCGGCCTCGTCGGCCAGCTTGTAAGTGGCTACTATGTTGTCCAGCCGCGGATCGTCGTGTTTCAGACGGGTGAGTTTGTAGTTGGGGGTCTCAAGCGTCTTGTTGGGCACCATCAGTACATTGATGCGCTGCTTGAGTTCGATCTTGGTGATCTCGGTACGTTTCTCGTTGAGCAGGAACGAGGCCACGTCGACTGGTACCTGACACAACACCGAAGCCGTGTTGTCCTTGAGCGACTCCTCCTGGATGATGCGCAGGATCTGCA
>JBDTMH010000072.1:0-18793 GCA_039934375.1 Burkholderiaceae bacterium
CTGTTGGCCATGTTGTTGCCGTCGCCGACCCAGGCGACGGTCTTGCCGGCAATCGGGCCACGGTGCTCGATGAAGGTAAAGATGTCGGCCAGGATCTGGCAGGGGTGGAACTCATTGGTCAGCCCGTTGATGACGGGTACCCGGGAATGCGCTGCAAAACCCTCGATCTTGGACTGCTCGAAGGTGCGGATCATGACCAGATCGACCATCCGGCTGATGACCTTGGCACTGTCCTCTATCGGTTCGGCACGGCCAAGCTGGCTGTCGCCGGTGGTCAGGTGCACGACGCTGCCACCCATCTGGTACATGCCCGCCTCGAAGCTGACGCGGGTGCGGGTCGACGCCTTCTCGAAGATCATTGCCAGCGTGCGGTCGCTCAGCGAATGGTGCTTTTCGTAGGCCTTGAACTTGCGCTTGATCAGCGCTGCACGTTCGAACAGGTAGGCGTATTCGCCGGCGTCCAGGTCGGAGAACTGCAGATAGTGTTTCATGTCGGGTTGCCGGCGAGGAATTTCTTGATCAAGGGGCACAGGATGGCGATGACTTCGTCTGCCTGCGCGGTGGTCATGATCAGCGGCGGAAGCAGCCGCACGACGGTGTCGGCCGTGACGCTGATCAGCAGCCCGTTTTCGGCACAGCTGCCCAGCAGGGCGCCGCAGGGTCGGTCCAGCTCGATGCCGATCATCAGACCCATGCCGCGCAGGTCCCGCACGGCGCCGGATGCGACCTCCTGCGCCAGTTCACGTGCCAGCGCGTCGTGCAGGTGGGCACCGACGCGGGTTGCGTTTTCCAGCAGCCCATCTTCCTGCATGATGCGCAGCGTTTCCACGCCGGCGCGCATGGCCAGTGGATTGCCGCCGAACGTGGTGCCATGGTTGCCCGGCCCGAACAGTTGCGCGGCACGCGGGCCGGCCACGACGGCACCGATCGGTACGCCCGAACCCAGGCCCTTGGCCAGCGGCATGACGTCGGGGCGGATGCCGGCCCATTGGTGGGCAAACCATTTGCCAGTGCGGCCCATGCCGCACTGCACTTCATCGATCATCAGCAGCCAGTCGCGTTGGTCGCACAGCTTGCGCACCTGCTGCAGGTAGTCGGTCTGCATCGGACGGATGCCGCCTTCACCCTGGATGGCTTCGAAGAATACGGCCACAACGTCCGGATTGCCTTCGGTGGCCTTGCGCAGCGCGTCCATGTCGTTCAGTGGTATGCGGATGAAACCCTCGACCAGCGGCCCGAATCCGGCCTGGATCTTGGGGTTGCCGGTGGCGCTGAGCGTGGCAATGCTGCGGCCATGGAAGGCATTTTCGTAGACGACGATCTGCGGCCGTTCGATGCCCTTGTTGTGGCCAAACTTGCGTGCCAGCTTGATCGCCGCCTCGTTGGCCTCCAGGCCGGTGGAGCAGAAGAACACGTTGGTCATGCCCGACAGTTCGACCAGCTGCTTGGCCAGCACTTCCTGGTTCGGCACGTGGTAGTAGTTCGATGTATGGATCAGCCGGGTCAATTGGTCCTGCAAAGCAGGCACCAGCTTGGGATGGTTGTGGCCCAGCGTATTGACGGCGATGCCTGCCAGCGCGTCCAGGTAGCGGCGACCGTTGACGTCCCACACCTCGCAGCCTTGTCCGTGCGACAGTGCGATGGGCAGTCGCCCATAGGTGTTCATGACGTGGGGAGAGGCGGCGGCAATTTCAGGTTTGGTAGCGGCGTTCATGGTGTTCCGTTCAAGGCAAAGCGGCCCATCGGGCCGTCTTTGCGCCATTCTATGGCCATGGATTGGCGCAATTGCTGCAAGTTCGGCATCACGGTGATGCAGGAAGCTTCATTGCCCAGCCCGATGGGGAGGTGTGGGCCCGGTCGCTCGTTGCTGGCGTGGCGCTATCATGGCGCGCCTGTTCTTCCGATCTTCCGATGCAACCCCTTGACGCCCATGAATTCCTGATCGTCGGCGTGACCCATGCGGGCAAGGAGTTTCGACCGTCCGACTGGTCCGAGCGCCTGACGGGTGTCATGAGCCCGTTCCGGCCTGGCGGCCCGCAGCCGGGCAGCCACCTGGGGTATTCACCGTGGTGCCATCCGGTGGTGCGCAACGGCATCAAATGCGTGGCGGTGCACCGCGATCTGCGCGAATATGACGTGCTGGCCTGGGATTTCTGCGTCAATTTTGCGCGCGACAACCAGTTGCAGGTTGAAGTCGGACGCGCGCTGCCGCGAGAAAAATCAGCGGATCCTGGGTCGGCCACAAAAAAACCGCCCTGAGGCGGTTTCTTCGCTTTTGCTGGCAGCGCACCCGTTACAAACGGCGGAGACTTGAACCAGATGGGCCGGAGGGCGCGAGGCCCGTAGTCGGCTGGTGCAGGTGTCCGTGCGATCGGTCTGAGTGGATCAGTCCGGGGTTCAGGCGGCGGCAGGGGCGGCGAGCGCCAGTGCCTTGACCTTGGACGACAGGCGGCTCTTGTCGCGTGCAGCCTTGTTCTTGTGGAAGATGCCCTTGTCGGCGACCGTGTCGACGACAGCCTGCATCTTGGCGAACAGTTCCGTGGCCTTGGTCTTGTCGCCGGCGAGAACGGCCTTCTCGACGTTTTTCACCGAACTGCGATACTGCGAGCGCAGTGAGGTGTTGGCAGCATTGATCTTGACGTCCTGGCGGACGCGTTTGCGGCCCGACGCCAGGCGCGGGTTCTTTTTCTTGGGCTTGGTAGATGCCATGAATGTGTTTCCTTGTGTCTGAGGATGTTGCCAGCAAAGCCCGCGATTGTAGCAGCCATGCCGGTTTTGCCCGATCGGGCCGTCCGCGCCGGCTACACTCGCTGCCGTGAGTCTTTTCAAAGCCGCCTCGACCGTATCCCTGCTGACTCTGGCCTCACGCGTCACGGGAATGGTGCGCGACCTGATGATGGCCTCGGTGTTCGGTGCCAGCGCGATGACCGATGCGTTCAACGTCGCGTTCCGCCTGCCCAACATGTTCCGCCGCCTGTTCGGCGAAGGAGCGTTCAGCCAGGCCTTCGTGCCGGTACTCGGTGCCACCCGGGGCGAAAAGGGCGAGGAGGCGACCCGGCTGCTGATCGACCGTGTCGCCACCGTGCTCAGCGCGGTGCTCGCCGTAACCTGCCTGATTGGCGTCCTTGCCGCGCCGCTGCTGGTCTGGGTCATGGCCAGCGGCCTGGAGCAGGACCCGCGCGGTTTCAATGCCGCCGTCGTGATGGCGCGCTGGATGTTCCCTTATATCGGCTTCATGTCGCTGGTGGCGCTGGGCGCCGGCATTCTCAATACCTGGAAGAAATTCGCGATTCCGGCGTTCACGCCGGTGCTGCTCAACGTGGCCATGATCGCTGCGATCTGGCTGGCCGCGCCGTGGTTCGCGCAGATCGGCATCGAGCCTATCTATGCGCTGGTGATCGGCGTCATGGGTGGCGGCGTGCTGCAATTGTGGCTGCAGGCTGCGGCGCTGCGCCGGCTCGGGCTGATGCCCCATATTCAGTGGCGCTGGAGCGCGATCAAAATCGCCTGGGCCGATGCCGGCACCCGACGCATCGCCACGCTGATGGGGCCGGCGCTGCTGGGTGTCGGTGTGGCGCATCTGTCGGCCATCATCAACTTGCAGATCGCCTCGCACCTGACGCCGGGTAGCGTCAGCTGGATGAGTTATGCCGAGCGTCTGATGGAGTTTCCCACGGCAATGCTGGGCGTGGCGCTCGGTGTCGTGCTGACACCGCAACTGGTGGCCGCCAATGCCGCCAAGGACACCGTACGCTATTCCGAGATGCTCGACTGGGGCTTGCGCCTGGTGGTGCTGCTAGCCTTGCCCTGTACCGTCGCCCTACTGGTATTTGCCGAGCCGCTGGTGGCGACGCTCTACCATCGCGGCGCGTTCTCGGTGCAAGACGTGCAGGAAACCACGCGGGGCTTGATGGGTTACGGCGCGGGGCTGATCGGCATCGTCGCGATCAAGGTGCTGGGCCCCGGCTTCTATGCCAGCCAGGACATCCGCACACCGGTGCGCATCGCGATCATGGTGCTGATCGTGACACAGCTGTTCAACCTGGTGCTGGTGCCGCTGTATGCCCAGGCCGGCCTGACTTTGGCCATCGGTCTGGGCGCGCTGGTCAATGCCGGTGCTCTGTTGTGGGGCCTGATCCGGCGCGGCCGCTATGCGCCGTCGGCGGGCTGGTTGATGTTCTTCTTTCAGGTGATTGCGGCCACGGCGCTGTTGGCGATATTCCTGATCTGGAGTGCCCGCACGCTGCCATGGATCGGTCCGTCCGTGCACGATCTGCAGCGCATCGGCATGTTGTTATTGGTGCTCGCGGCGTCGGCCGTGATCTATTTCGTGGCGCTGTGGGGCGCAGGCCTCAAGCTGCGCCAGTTCCTGCACGCCTGAGCGAGAGAGGGAATCGCTTGAGCGCAGCGCCGGGCCGTTCCCAAGCAAGCTCGCACCGCAGCCCGCAGGGCGAAGGTGTTCTGATGAGCACCGCGCCGGGCCGTTCCCAAGCAAGCTCGCACCGCAGCGCGCAGGGCGAAGCTACTTCGATGAGCCCGGCGCGTTTCACCCGCCGATGCACGCGGGCAAACCGGTGCTGATTTGGCAGGCGTGCGGTTCGAGGTCAAAATACTGGCAGGGCGGCACGGATGACCGCCACACGAGCGAAACAGGAGTTCCGTACGATGCAGTTGTCCTACTCAGTCCCGACACCGCTGGAGTACTTTGCATCCCTGGTGCAGAGCGACGCCGAGTTTCCCCTGCTCGAGGCGGCGGTCAGCCTGGCCCAGGACGAATACCCCGATCTGGACGTTCAGCAGGTGCTGGGCGAGGTCGACCAATTGCTGGCGCGGCTCAAGCGCCGGGTGCCGGCGGATGCAGTGCCGCTGCAGAAATTGCGCGCCGTCAACCAGTTCTTTTTCCGGGATTTGAGTTTCCGTGCCAACGTCAACAACTACTACGACCCGGACAACAGCTACCTGAACGTGGTGTTGCGCACGCGCTGTGCGATTCCGATCTCGGCCGCCGTGGTCTGGCTCGAACTGGCACAAGGCATGGGCCTGTCAGCGCGGGGCGTGGGTTTCCCCGGACACTTCATGGTCAAGGTGAACCTGCCCAAGGGCCAGGTCGTCATCGACCCGCTGGACGGCCAGTCACTGAGCCGTGAGCAACTGGCCGAGCGGCTTGAACCCTATCGTCGGCAAAGTGGGCTGGTCGACGAGTTCGAGGTGCCGCTGGGTCTGTACCTGCAGGCGTCGCCGCCGCGCGAGATCGTCGCGCGCATGCTGCGCAACCTCAAGGAGATTCACCGCGCGCAGGAAGACTGGGGCCGCATGATCGCGGTGCAGGACCGGCTGCTGATCCTGTTGCCCCAGTCCTGGCCGGATTTCCGCGACCGCGGCCTGGCGCATGCCGAGCTGGGTCACAGCGCGCAGGCCGTGCAGGACCTCGAAACGTATCTGGCGAATATCGAGGAAGGGTTGGACATCGACGCCATCACGGCCCGCGTGGCGGAGTTGCGGCGCGCGCCCAGCGTTTAGCGGTTCAGACCAGCTCTACCGCCGCTCCGACGCCGATCGGCGCGATCACGCCGATCGGGTGGACCGATTCGCCGCTGGCACGCAGGGTCTGCGCAATCGCCTGCGCCTGTGCAGCCTCCACCACGACCACCATGCCGATGCCGTTGTTGAAGGTCCGGTTCATCTCATGGTCGCTGATCGCTGCGGTCTGCTGCAGCCAGGCGAACAGTTCCGAGCGTGGCCAGCTGCCTTTGCGCAAGTGCGCAGCCAATCCTTCGGGCAGCACGCGCGGGATGTTCTCCAGCAGTCCGCCACCGGTAATGTGCGCCAGCGCCTTGATCGGGTGCACGGCCATCGCGGCCAGCACCGATTTCACGTACAGACGGGTCGGCGCCATCAATGCATTGCGGAAATCCTGGCCGTCCAGTTGCTGCGGAAGGCGACTATCGTCGCGCTCCAAACCCGTGCCAGCGGCGCGGTCGATGCATTTGCGCACAAGGCTGAACCCATTCGAATGCACGCCACTGCTGGAAAGCCCCAGCACCACGTCACCCGGCGCCACGTTCTTGCCGGTCAGGATGGCCGACTTCTCCACCACTCCGACCGCAAAGCCGGCCAGGTCGTATTCGCCGGCAGCGTACATGCCAGGCATTTCGGCAGTCTCGCCACCTATCAGCGCGCAACCCGAGAGCTCACAGCCGCGGGCAATGCCACCGATCACGGTGGCGGCGGTATCCACGTCGAGCTTGCCGCAGGCAAAATAATCGAGGAAGAACAGCGGCTCCGCGCCCTGGACCAGCACGTCATTGACGCTCATCGCCACCAGATCGATGCCGACCGTGCCATGCATGTTCCATTCGAAAGCGAGTTTGAGCTTGGTGCCGACGCCGTCGGTGCCGCTGACCAGCACCGGTTCGCGGTAGCGCTTGGGCACTTCGAACAAGGCGCCGAAACCGCCGATGCCAGCCAGCACGCCGTCGCGCAGCGTCTTGCGCGCCAGCGGTTTGATGCGTTCGACCAAGGCATCGCCGGCATCGATGTCGACGCCGGCATCCTTGTAGGACAGGGCGGAAGAGGGGGAGGCAGTGGTCATGGCGCTCGTGATGGGTCGGCCGGGGCAGTGGCGGCAACAAGGGGCTGCAGCGGACCCCGATAGAATTTGCCCAGATTCTACGGGTTCGCCCGATCCCGCCATATGCAATTCACCCCCGCTCAGAAGTCCGCAGCCGCCTGGGGCGCGATTGCTGCATTCATCGTCTTCTGCCTATGGCTGCTCGGCCCGGTACTGACCCCCTTTGTCGTGGCGGCCGTGTTCGCGTACGCGCTCACGCCGCTGGTCAACCGCCTCGATCGCCAGCGCGGCGGCAGGCTGCCGCGGGTGCTGGCGGTGCTGCTGGTGCAGTTCCTGCTGTTCGTGATATTGCTGGGCGTGGCACTGCTGATCGTGCCGGTCCTGGCCAAGGAATTGCCGCAGATGCGCGACCAGGTTCCGGTGCTGTTGGATCGCGCCAATGCCGTGGTAAAGCCGCTGCTGGAGCGTTTCAATGTGAGCCTGTCGCTCGACGTGCCCAATATCAAGGCCTTCGTGCTGAAGTACCTCAACGCCAACTTCGAGGACGCTTTCACGCGGATGATGGCCTCGCTCAAGCTCGGCGGCAGCGTGGCGTTCGCGATCATCGGCAACGCGGTGCTGATTCCGGTGGCGTTGTTTTACCTGCTGATGGACTGGGACCGCTTCGTCGCATTGTTGAAGGAACTGGTGCCACCGCGTGCGCGTGCCACGTTCGACAGCTTCACGACCGAGGCCGACCTGGTACTGGGCCAGTACCTGCGCGGGCAGTTGCTGGTGATGCTGATCCTGGCGGCGTTCTACAGCATCGGGCTGGCCTTGTTTGGCCTGGACCTGGCAATGCCGATCGGCATTTTCACCGGACTGGCGGTTTTCGTGCCGTACCTGGGATTCGGCCTGGGCCTGATCATGGCCACGCTGGCTGGCGTGCTCGAGTTTTCGGCCAATGCCGGACCGGCCAAGGCGATCCTGATGGTGGCTGTGGTCTATGGGTTGGGTCAGCTGATCGAGAGTTTGTACCTGACGCCGCGTCTGCTGGGCGAACGCATCGGGCTGCACCCGCTGGCCGTGATCTTTGCCTTGCTGGCCTTCGGGCAGTTGCTTGGATTCGTCGGGGTATTGATCGCGTTGCCGGCCAGCGCAGTATTGCTGGTGGCGGTACGACGCGCCTGGAAGACTTATCTGGCCAGCAACCTGTACAAGGGTGACGATCCGGCATGAAGCAGATCGCGCTCGACATCGGTCTGGCGACAGGTCCGACACTGCAGAACTTCTTTGCCGGGCCGAACCAGTTGGCGCACGAGCACCTGGTATTGTGGCTGGGGCGCGCCGATGCCAGCACCAGCCGTTCACCGGTGCCGACCTACCTGTGGGGCAACAGTGGCAGTGGCAAGACCCATCTGCTCAAGGCGGTGCGCGAGGCCTTGCGCGAGCAGGGTGCCCGCGTCGGATGGATGGACGCGCTTGACCCGGAGCCAGGCGCATTTTCCGACAGCTGGGCGGCGGTTCTGCTCGACGATGTCCATCTGTTCAGCGCGGTGCAGCAGCAGGCGGCGTTCAACTGGTTTGTCAATGCCCAGACGCACCAGCGCAGCGTGATTGCCAGCGGCGACCAGCCTCCCGCCGGGCTGTTGTTGCGCGACGACCTGCGCACCCGCCTGGGCTGGGGCCATGTGTTCGGTCTCAAGGTGCTCAGCGAACCCGAGCGTCGCGCCGTGCTGCGCCAGGCAGCCGACGCGCGCGGCGTGTTCCTCGGCGACGAGGTGATGGATTTCATGCTGACCCGGTTCAGCCGGGACCTGGCCAGTCTGATGGAACTGCTTGATCTGATCGACGCCTACGCCCTGCGCACCAAGCGCGCGATCACCGTGCCGATGATTCGCGCCATGATGGACGATGCCTGATTGTGGCGACGATGCGATCCGATACCACCGCCCCTTCCGTGGAATCTGCCGGCCGTATCCGCGTGGCCCTGTTCGACCTGGACCACACGCTGCTGCCAATCGACTCCGACTACGAATGGGGCGTGTTCACGACCACCATCGGCTGGACCGACCCGGTCGCCTTTGCGCGGCGCAACGAGGAATTCTTTGCCCAGTACCAGGCCGGCACACTCGATATCCACGACTATGTGCGTTTTGCGACTGCGGCCGTGCGTGAGCGCGGCGCCCAGGCGGCCGCGGCAGCCCACGTGCAGTTCATGCAAGACGTGGTGCAGCCTGCGATTCGCCCGCAGGCGCTGGAACTGGTGCGCCAGCACCAGGCGCAGGACGCGCATGTCGCCATCATCACCGCGACCAACGAATTCGTGACCCGTCCGATCGCCGACGCATTTGGCGTGGCGGACCTGATCGCCGTGGAACTGGTGCGCGACAATCGGCCAAGTGGCAGTGGCTGGATTACCGGTGAGATTGCGGGTATCCCGTCGGCGCGCGAAGGCAAGGTCGAGCGATTCGACCAGTGGCTGCAGCAACATGCGCTGGCGCGCGGCGATGTACACGTCACTTTCTATTCCGACTCCGCCAACGACCTCCCGCTGCTCGAACGCGCCGACGCACCGGTGGCCACCAACCCCGACCCGCGGCTGCGGGTCATCGCCCGCAGCCGCGGATGGCGCATACTGGACCTGTTTACCGACCCCTCATGATCAAGAAATTCATCGACAAGCTGCTGGGCAAGAAAACCGCCGGCACTCCCTCGAAACCCGATTTCGGCAAACGGCGCGACGTTCCGGTCAGCGAGCACCACATCGACCCCGCCATGGTGGACGAACGCGCGATCAACGTCGTGCACACGCTCAAGCAGGCGGGTTACGAGGCCTACATCGTCGGCGGTGCGGTGCGCGACCTGATGGTCGGCCTTCGGCCCAAGGATTTCGATGTGGCAACCAACGCCACGCCGGAGCAGGTCAAGTCGCTGTTCCGGCGCGCCTTCATCATCGGCCGGCGCTTTCGCATCGTGCACGTGGTGTTTGGTCGCGGGCGCGAGCACGAGGTGATCGAGGTGTCGACCTTCCGCGCCTACCTGGACAACACCGCCGCCGGCCAGGTGGCCGGCAACGAACGCACCAGCCGAAGCGAACTGGCCGGCATGACGCACGCCGTCGATGTCAGCGGCCGGGTGTTGCGCGACAACGTATGGGGACCGCAGGAGCAGGACGCTGTGCGGCGCGACTTCACGATCAATGCGATGTACTACGACCCCGAGACGCAGATCGTGGTTGACTACCACGGCGGCATCAAGGATTCGACCAAGCGGATCATGCGCATGATCGGCGATCCGGTGCAGCGTTACCGCGAGGATCCGGTGCGCATCATCCGGGCGATCCGTTTCTCCGCCAAGCTCAAGGCACTGGGTTTCAAGATCGAGCCGCGCACCGCGGCGCCGCTGGTGGAGATGAAGTCCTTGCTGGCCGACGTGCCGCAAAGCCGCCTTTTCGACGAGATGCTCAAGCTGCTGCAGACCGGCCATGCGCTGGCAACCATTGCACAGCTCAAGGAGCTGGGCCTGGGCAAGGGTATCTACCCGCTGCTCGACCTGGTGGTCGAACGTGCCGAGCAACCGTTCGTCAAGGCGGCGCTGCAGGACACCGATCGCCGCGTCGGCGAAGGAAAGCCGGTAGCACCGAGCTTCCTGCTGGCCTGCGTGTTGTGGGCGGACGTGCGCCACGGCTGGAGCCGACGCATGGAGTCGGCCCAGCGCCAGCCGACGTTTCCGGCGCTGCAGGATGCGATCGACCAGGTGTTTGCCGAGCGCATCGGTGACGTCTCCGGCGGTGGCCGGCTTGCCTCTGACATGCGCGAGATCTGGATGATGCAGCCACGCTTTGAAAAGCGCGTCGGACAGTCGGCCTTCGGCCTGGTCGATCAGCCACGCTTTCGGGCCGGCTTTGACTTCATGCGCTTGCGTGCCGATGTCGGTGAGGTGGACGACCTGCTGGCCGACTGGTGGCAGGAGTTCAGCATGGCCAGCGACAACCTGCGTGGCGACATGGTCGAGCAGCTGCGCGTCGAACAGGGCCGGCGCACCCGGACCCCGCGACCTGCCAGGCCGACGAACCCGGATGACGGCCAGGCGTCGACACACGCCGGCAGCGGCGCACCTGCGCCGTCGGGTGAGGTTGCCGATGAGGCGGATGGCGCCTCCGACCAGGCTGGCGCGCCGCGCAAGCGGCGTCGCCGGCGCAAGCCTGCAGGTGACCGAACGGCCGGCGACGCTGGCGCAGCCCCAGTGGGCGGGTCGGAACCCTAGCAGCAGGCTGCGCCATGCGTGAACCGGTGCTGGCCTATCTGGCGCTGGGAGCGAATCTGGGCGATGCGCAGGCGACGGTTCGCAACGCGATCGAGGCGATCGCAGCCAGCCCGGGCTGCCGCCTGTGCGAGCGCTCCTCGTTGTACCGCACCGCGCCGGTGGATTCCGCAGGTTCAGACTACATCAACGCCGTGATTGCGGTTGCGACCACCCACACCGCCCCTGATCTGTTGCGCCTGCTGCAGGCGCTCGAATTGCAAGCCGGACGCGTGCGGCCCTACCGCAATGCACCGCGCACGCTGGATCTGGACATTCTGCTGTACGGCGAGGCGCGCATGGTCAGCGCGCAACTGGAGCTGCCCCATCCGCGCATGGGAAGCCGCGCCTTCGTGCTGGTACCGCTGGCGCAGATCGCGCCGCATCAAGTGACGCCCGCGCAGTTGCAGGCGGTGGCCGATCAGGCCTGCGTGCGGCTGGCGGACTGAGGTGCGGCGCCGACCGGGGCATGCGACATCGGGCCGTATTCGCCGACCGTTGATCCTGCTGGCATTCACGCCAATGGAGCCAGGAAGTCGCGTATTTGCTGCGTGCACCAGTCAGGCGCTTGCAGAGGTAGAAGATGGCCGGCGCCCGGCAAGACCCGATGGCGGGAACGAGCATCCAACGATCGGGCGATGATTTCCTCTGCGCATTCAGGCGGACACAGGGGGTCGTCACCGCCCGAGAGGGCCAGCACCGGCATGCGCAACGTCGACATCCCGTGCAGCAGACCGGGGCGTTCGGCCGCATAACGCAGCTGGCGTCTGTATCGTTCGGCTCCGACGGTTTGCGCTTGTGCCTGCAGCTGATCGATCAGCGGATCGTCATCCTGGATGCCGTAGACCGGAGCGAGTTGTTGACGCAGCAACGCGGCCATGCCACCGCGTGAAAGCGCCGCCCATTGCTGCGTCCGGTTGTGCGCACCCAGCGGCCCGTCGGGTCGTACATTCGACGCAATGACCACCAAAGCGGCGCAACATTCGGGCCGGCGCGCAGCCAGATGCAGGGCGGCGATACCGCCCAGCGAGTGGCCGATCCATACCGTGGACGGCATTGCCAGCGCGGCCAACCGGTCGATCTCGGCATTGAAGTCGTCTTTGACGCCGAGCAGTTCGATATGCGCTGGCCGGTCAAGCGCTGCTGCCAATGGACGCAGGCTGGAAGCGTCCATGAGGGTGCCCGGCAGCAGGATGAGTGATTGAGATGGCCTCACTTGCCGCGTCCATGGTCCAGGAAAACTGGCGAATGCGATCCCCAGCAGCGAGCACAGCGGGTTTTACTGCGCCAACGCGCGCTCGCCATGGGCCGACTACTGCGCCGCGCTTGCAACTGGCGCCCGCCAACCGTTGCCGCCGTTGATGATCTGTGCGATCACCGAGATCTCGTCGAAGATGCGGTACTCGCGGATGATCTTGCCGTGGCGAAGTTCGAAGTGCGACGAGCCAAGGATGTTGACCGGTGCGCGGTTGACACGTCCGTACACCGGCGCCCCGCTGTAGGTTCCGCGCATCAGCCAGATCACGCCGATGCGCATGCCCAGGTCGACCGAGTCATGCACCACCAGGTCGCGCACCTCCATCATGCCGTCGGGGAAAGCCGCCAGCAGCCCCATGATCTCCATCTGGAAGTTGGCGATCTGCATGACGCGGCGCATGCGGACGGTCTGGCAGACGATGGTGTCATCGCAGTAATTGGCAACCTGGTCGAAGTTGCGACCATTCCACACCTGGTCGAAGTAGTCGACGATCATCTGGCACTCAGCGGCATAACGTTTTGGCCGCGCGCCTGAAATTCCGCTCTCGACCGGGTTGGCGATATGTCCCGCGAAAGGCGCCGCGTCGGCACCCGATTGCATGGCTGCACCCAGCACCGGCGAACGCTCGGACAGTTCGGCGGCGACGACGTAGGGATCCATGCCCAGGCCCTGCAGGACAGCGAATTCGTCACGCACCACCCACTCCTCCACGACCTTGTTATCCCTCACCAGGCAATGCGCCATGCCGCGATTCACCCAGTCCTTGTTGGTGGCTGGTCCATAGGTCCAGGGGCCACTGTGCGTCGCATTGTTCAAGACCCGGTGGGCGCTGATGAAGGCATTGTTGCCGCGCGACTCCCAAATGACATCGTCATGGCCGCCGCCGCGATTCGGAAACGCCACCATCCGCTGGATCGAGTTGCCGATGACGTTCTTCAGGTCGTAGGTTTCGCCATAACAGGTGTGGACCTTCACCTCGGGAGCGTAATGGTCATGGATCTGACCCAGGCCGCGTTTGATCCAGATGCGGTCGGTCCAGCTGGTGATGTACTCACGCGGATCGCGATAAGGCGCGTAGGCGGCTGGCGAGAGGTCGGATAGTTGTTCGGCGATGGACATGGTGTTTCGACGGCAAACGTCAGGCGCAGTTTTTGCGTGCCAGCGGCTCAATCGCGTGCTGAAACTTGCCGCCCGGCGTGAATCTGTGCCAGGATCGCGATTTCGTCGACTACGCGCCATTCCCTCAGCACCTGGTTGTCGCGCAATTCAAAGTGGCTTGCGCCCAGCACATTCACGGGGGTGCCAGTCACCGGCCCGTAAGTCGGCACGCCGCTATAGGTGCCGCGCAACAACCAGATCACGGCCACGCGCAGGCCGTTTTCGGGCCCATCCAGCACAGCAATATCGCGCACTTCCACTTGCCCGTCCGGGAAACTCGCCAACAGGTTTATCAGCTCGATCTGGTAGGGATCGATGCCCTGCAGTCGCCGCATCCGGTTGTAGTGACAGACGATCTGGGTGCTGTAGTACTTGCGAACCAGATTGAACATGCGCTGGTTCCAGATCTCTTCAAAAATAGCCTGCACCAGCGCACACTCCTTGGCATGACGCGCAGGGCGCTGCCCGGAAACGCCTGCGTCACCCGGATTCGCCACACGGCCAGCGAACGCGCCGGTGGCTGCGTCGAGCGCCATTGCCCGTCCCAGTACCGGACTGGAACCCGCCAGGTCAGCGGCAATCTTGTAGGGATCCAGGCCGAGATGTTCGAGCACGGCCATTTCGTCGCGCACGATCCACTCCTCCACGACCTTGTTGTCCTGCACCAGGCAATGCGCGACCGTGCGCGACACCCAGTCGCGGCCGGTCGGCGGGCCGTAGGTCCAGTAGCCGGTATGGGTACCGCTCTTGAACACCCGGTGCGAGCTGATGAAGCCGTTGGCTCCACGCTGCTCCCAGATGACATCCTCACCGGTGCCTCCGCCGCCATTGGGGAAAGCCGCAAACTTCTGCAGCGAGTTCTGCATGACGTAGTCGTAATCGTAGGTCTCTCCGTACGCAGTGTGCACCTTGACATCACGCGCATAGTGCTCGCGCAGGCGTCCCAGTCCACGGTCAACCCAGATCGCATCGGTCCAGCTCAGAATGTAGTCGCGCGGGTCGCGGTACGGTGCATAGGCGCTTGGGGAAAGATCGGACTGTTGTTCGGCAGTGGTCATGGTGTCTTGCGTGTGTTGGTGGGATGGTTGATGCTTGCCGGCATTTGATTCGTCAGAACGCCGGCGTCACGGACGATTCAATCAGCGCACGGGCCGCGGTGCGCGACAGAATATTCGATTCTTCCAGAATATCGATCAGAGGACGACCTTCGGTCACCGACTGGCGCACCAGCGCGCTGGTCTTGTAATAGCCCAATGTGGGCACCAGCGCAGTCGCCATCCCCATCGACTCCATCAGGTTGTCTTCATTCGCAACCCTGTCAGCAGAAATACCTGCCACACATTTGTCGCGGAACAGTCGGACGCCGTTCGTCAACAACTGGATCGACTCGAAAATCCGGTCGGCAACGACGGGCTCGAAATGGTTGATCTCCAGCTGACCGGCCTGCACCGCCTGCGCCACGCACACGTCGTTGCCGACGACGGCGAAACTCAGCTGCACCATGGACATCGGCAGCACCGGGTTGATCTTCCCCGGCATGATGGACGATCCGGCCTGCACGGCAGGCAAAACGAGCTCGCCGATGCCGCCAGCAGGCCCGGACGACAACAGGATCAGGTCGGATGCCACCTTGGCAATCGCCGTGGCGCAGGTGCGCAATTCGGCCGACACCCGCGAAAAGGTGTCCATGTTCTGCATGGCGTCGAAGGCATCCTCGGGCGCAGAAAAGGTGATGCCGGTCAAAGACGCAAGATGTCGGTACACCGACGTCCGATACCCGGGTGGCGCACCGAAGCCGGTTCCGATGGCGGTGCCGCCCAGCGGCAGGACCAACAGGCTGTCACGTACCGGCGCCAACGCGCGCGCCAATCGCGCAACCAGTGAGGCGTAGCCACCGAAGACCTGGCCCAGGCGCATCGGCTGTGCATCTTGCAGACAGGTCCGGCCAAGATGCAGGATATCGTGGAACTCCGCCGCCTTGTCGGCCAAACAGCGGGCAAGTGCCGTCACCTCTGCGATCAGTGGCGCGAGCAACGCGTAGGTCGCCATCTTCATGGCGGCCGGGTACACGTCATTGGTCGACTGCGATCGATTGACGTGGTCGTTCGGATGCACCATGTCGTAGCTACCGAGCGGGCCGCCCAGGATCTGCTGAGCCCGATTGGCCACCACTTCGTTGAAATTCATGTTGGTCGACGTACCGCCGGAACCTTCCAGCAGGTCGATGACCAGCGAGTCGGCATGGGAGCCGGCGACAATTTCGGCGCAGGCCTGCGCGATTGCGTCTTTTTGCGCCTCGTTGATCACCTGGTGATCGAAATTGGCCAGTGCGGCTGCCCATTTGCATTGGGCAAATGCGGCCCTGAACGCGGCGTTCGCGCCGACGGTGCGAGGCGAAATTGTCAGGTTGTCGACTCCGCGCAAGGTATTGATGCCGTATAGACGGTCGTTCGGAATAGCGACTTCGCCAAGGTAGTCGTGTTCTTTGCGATGGGTGGGTTTCATCGTGCTCACTGGAGTACCTTCGCCCTGCGGGCTGCGGTGCTCATGCGACGCGTTCCAAGCGCTCGGTCGCACGTACACCCTTGATTCGCGCCTCGGCCCCCGCGCGCAACAACTGTACGTCGTTGCCCGGTGTCACCAGGTCGTAGCCCATGCGGGCGCAGGTTTCGCCCATCTCGGCAGGCCCGCAAAAGATGCCGGCGTACTTGCCGTGTGCGTGCACTACCTGCAGGATGTGCGCGACCGCCTGGGTCATGCGTTCGTCAGGCCAGGCGTTGGGGCCCAGGCCCATGGCAATACCCAGATCGCTGGGCCCGACATACACGCCGTCGAGTTCGTCCACATCCATGATGCGTTCAAGCTGTTCGAGTGCGTTCGTGGTTTCGATCATCGCCAGAGACATGATCTGGTCGTCGGCCTTGGTCAGGTAGTCTGCGCCACCGTATAACAATCCACGTGCCGGCCCAAAGCTGCGCGCGCCACGTGGCGGGTAGCGACAACTGCGGGCGAAAAACGCAGCCTCGTCGACACTGTCGATCAGTGGGCAGATGATGCCGTAGGCGCCGGCGTCGAGCAACTTGTTGATCTCTGCCAGTGTGGAGCCGGCACAACGTGCCAACGGAACGGCTGGTGTCGCCGAGATCGCCTGCAACAGTTGCACTGCCAGGTCAAAACCCATCGGTGCATGCTGGAGGTCGACCGTGACGGCGTCGAAGCCGGTGTGGCCCAGCACTTCGGCCAGGTAGCCGCTTCCCATCGAAACCCAGGCGTTGATGGCTGTGCGTTTATCGGTTTGCAGCTGCTTGAGGCGATTTGGGCGCATGGTAATTCTTTCAGTGGTAAGGCGGACTGCGGTTCAGGCCGCCGCCAACGCCAGGACTTCGGTCGGCGCGAGGTAACCGTCCGGGTCGATGGCCCAACCGGCTGCATGGGCGTCCTGACGGACTTGCGTCGACCATTCGATGCGGGTTCTGCTTTCGCTGCCGGTGATCAGCAACACTTCGCCCGATCCCTTCACGCAACGCAACGAGCGCCAGGCACCGGCAGGAATCGACGCCACCGTGCCGGGCTCGATCGACACGCTGTGGGCCTGCGCGGTCCGATTGACGGTGAGTTCCCAGTCGCCCGACTTCACCAGCACCGCCTGGGTGTTGGCGTGGCGGTGTTCGAGCAGGCCGTTGTCTGCCTGCGAGCGCATCCATTCCAGCGTGAAACCGTGGGGGTTGACCACTGGCGGCGTCATGTCCCGGTCCTCGGTCAGTCCGAAACCGATCACCGGCGCCATCTCCTTGCGCCCGCCCGGCAACATGCTGTCGAGCAGTGGCTGCGTTTGCCACTGCAGTGCATCGTGCTTGACCATACGCCGTGCCATCTCCTGTGGCGTGTAGTGGCGCAGCCGCGCGATCTGTGCTGCGGCCATCGGCGTCATGATCCGGTCCGGCGACACGTCGGGTGTCTTGAGCAGGTCGATCAGCGTGTTTTCCTTGGAAATCACGAGACCGGTTTCGCGCGCCTTTTGCAGAATCGAAGGCGCCCAGATGACACCACCGGTGACGTCACGACCGAGCATCGTGTAAAGATACGCGTCGTCGCTGCCCACGTTCGAGAAGCCGCGAAAGATCCACGGTGGGATGGTGGCTACGTCACCTTCACCAAAAGTGGCTTCGCCCTGTTCACCCGCCGGGCCCCAGCGCAGCCGCCAGGTTCCGGCCCAGCAGATGAACACCTCGGCGGTGAAATGCATGTGCAGGTTGTTGGTCACGCCGTTGGGCATGCTGGCGCCACCGAGTCCGAAACCGTGCGGTTCGCGCAAATTGATGAAGGTATCCGGGTTCTGCGAAACTCCAGCACCGATAAGCTGGTAGTTGTACTTGGGGGTGGACCCGGGCACGCGCACGTCGACGAAAGCTTCGGGGTCGGCTTTCAGGTCGGTGCGGCGTATCACGCGCGCGCGCAGCTGCTCGGTGGTGACGACGGTGTCGGTCATAGGGCTCTCCGTGGAATCGAAATCGGGTGGTGCAGCGCGTCGCGTCGCTCGCAGGGGCATGCCTGGCGCTGCGGACAGGGCTACTTCAAAGCGTGTTTGTCGATCGGCTTTCGAGTTGCCTCAGCCGTTTCTGCGAGGTTTTATCGAACAGGTAGGCGCGGTCTGCCTGTGCGGTGATGGCCACACGTTGGCCAAACGGTGCCTTGTAGTTCTTGTCGGTGCGCACCACCACCATTTGTTTGCCGTTGTTGACGGTCACCTGGGTCGCGTCGCCAATCAGTTCGACGGTGTAAATTTCGGCGTCCATATGGCCGCTGCCCACTGGCGCCAGCGCGAGGTCTTCCCAGCGCAGTCCTATCACCACAGCATCGTGCGATCCCTTGCCGACGCCGGGGATGCGGATGTTGTCGCCGACGAATGTACCGTTGTCCAACCGCCCATGCAACAAGTTCATGGCCGGTGAACCGATGAAGTCGGCGACAAACAGGTTGGCCGGTTCGTTGTAGATGTTCTCGGGTGTATCGAGCTGCTGGATCACGCCACCGTTCATCACCACCACGCGCGAAGCCAGCGTCATCGCTTCGATCTGGTCATGCGTGACATACACCATCGTGGTGCCGAGTTCATATTGCAGGCGCTTGATGCGTGCCCGCATGCTGACGCGCAGTTTGGCATCCAGATTCGACAGCGGCTCGTCCATCAGGAACACCTTGGGTTGACGCACGATGGCGCGCGCCAGCGCGACGCGTTGACGCTGACCGCCCGACAGCGCCTTGGGCCGGCGGTCGAGCAACTCGTCGAGTTCGACCTTGCGCGCTGCCTCCGCGATCATTGCTGCATGCTGTTCACGCGGCACCTTGCGGATGCGCAGCGGGTAGGCGATGTTCTCACGTACCGTCATGTGCGGGTAGAGCCCGTAATTCTGGAACACCATCGAGATGTCGCGTTCACGCGGCGCCAGGTGGGTGACGTCCTCGCCGTCGAAGGTGATCTGCCCGCTGGTGGGTTCCTCCAGGCCGGCAATCATGCGCAT
>JBDTMH010000073.1:0-18053 GCA_039934375.1 Burkholderiaceae bacterium
CCACGCTCGTCGATCGGCGCGCCCAACACGTCCATGATGCGGCCCAGTGTGGCCTTGCCCACCGGGACCATGATCGGGTTGGCGGTGTTCTTGACCATCATGCCGCGGCGCAGGCCGTCGGATGAGCCCAGTGCAATCGTGCGCACCACACCGTCGCCGAGTTGCTGCTGCACCTCCAGCGTCAACGTCGAGCCGTCCATCTTGAGCGCGTCGTAGATCTTGGGCATCTGGTCACGTGGAAACTCCACGTCCACCACCGCACCGATACACTGAACAATCTTGCCTTGAACACCTGTGTTCACGGGTAAATTCTCTTGAGCCATCGCATTTGCTCCAACAAATAAATCGGGTTTAAACCGCAGCCGCACCGGCCACGATTTCTGAAAGTTCCTTGGTGATCGCTGCCTGCCGGGTCTTGTTGTAGATCAGCTTGAGCTCGTCGATCACACTACCGGCGTTGTCGGTGGCCGATTTCATCGCCACCATGCGGGCCGACTGTTCGGACGCCATGTTCTCGGCAACGGCCTGGTACACAATGGCTTCGACATACCGCAACAGCAGATCGTCGATCACCGACTGGGCGTCCGGCTCGTAGATATAGTCCCACCCGACATGGGGCCCACTGGCCTGGGATTCGGCCTCCATCTTGGCGGCCGACAGCGGCAATAGCTGTTCGAGCACCGGCTCCTGCTTCATGGTGTTGATGAAGCGGGTGTAGCTGAGATAGACCGTGCTGAGCTCGCCCTTGGCATATGCGTCGAGCAACACCTTGACCGGGCCGATCAACTTGTCCAGACGCGGCGTGTCACCGAGTTGTGTGACATGGGCGACGGTCTTGGCACCGATACGGTTCAGGAATCCCAGGCCCTTGTTGCCAATGGCCACCGCGTTGATGGTCATGCCGGTGGACTGCAACTCACGCAGCTTGCCGGTGACGATGCGCAACACATTGGTGTTCATGCCGCCGCACAAGCCCTTGTCGGTGGTGACCACGATCACACCGGCGGCCTTCGCGTCATTGGTGCGCATGAATCGGTGCACATACTCTGGGTTGGCCTTGCCCAGATTGGCCGCGATGCTGCGCACTTTCTCTGCATAAGGCCGTGCCGCACGCATGCGCTCCTGCGCCTTGCGCATCTTGGAAGCGGCCACCATCTCCATGGCCTTGGTGATCTTCTTGGTGTTTTCCACCGACTTGATCTTGCCGCGTATTTCCTTACCTGCTGCCATAGTGACTCCTGCCTGTTGACGCTCGTGCCTTCAAAACGCGATCAGGCGAAGGACTTCTTGAACGCGGCAGTAGCGGCGGACAACTCGGCTTCCGCGTCCTTGTCCATCGCCTTGTCCTTGTTCAATTTGTCGAGCAGCGCGGCATGCTTGTCCTTGAGGTAGGCATGTAGTCCGTGTTCAAACGACAGGATCTTCTTGACATCCACATCGTCCATGAAGCCCTTGTTCACAGCGAACAATGACGACGCCATCAGCGCAATCGACAACGGGCTGTATTGCGCCTGCTTGAGCAATTCGGTCACGCGGGCGCCGCGGTCGAGCTGTTTGCGGGTGGCTTCGTCCAGGTCGGAAGCGAACTGCGCAAAGGCAGCCAACTCACGGTACTGGGCCAGATCGGTACGGATACCGCCGGACAGGTTCTTGACCAGCTTGGTCTGGGCCGCGCTGCCGACCCGCGACACCGAGATACCGGCGTTGATGGCGGGGCGGATACCGGCGTTGAACAGACTGGTTTCCAGGAAAATCTGGCCGTCGGTGATGGAGATCACGTTGGTCGGAACGAAAGCTGACACGTCGCCAGCCTGGGTCTCGATGATCGGCAATGCCGTCAGTGAGCCGGTCTTTCCTTTGACTTCACCTTTGGTGAAGGCCTCGACATAGTCGGCGCTGACACGGGCGGCGCGCTCGAGCAAGCGGCTGTGCAGATAGAACACGTCGCCGGGGTAAGCTTCACGGCCTGGCGGGCGGCGCAGCAGCAGCGATACCTGGCGATAAGCCACAGCCTGCTTGGACAGATCGTCATACACGATCAGCGCGTCCTGCCCGCGATCGCGGAAATATTCGCCCATGGTGCAACCAGAGTAGGCCGACACATACTGCATGGCCGCAGACTCGGAAGCCGTGGCAGCAACCACGATCGTGTAAGCCATGGCGCCGGCTTCTTCCAGCGAACGCACGACGTTCTTGACGGAAGATGCTTTCTGGCCGATTGCGACATACACGCAGGTCATCTCCTGACCCTTCTGGTTGATGATCGCGTCGATCGCCACGGCAGTCTTGCCGGTCTGGCGGTCGCCGATGATCAGCTCACGCTGGCCACGACCGATCGGCACCATCGAGTCGATCGACTTCAGACCGGTCTGCACCGGCTGGTCGACCGACTTGCGGGCGATCACGCCCGGGGCGACCTTTTCGATCACGTCGGTCATCTTGGCGTTGATCGGGCCCTTGCCGTCGATCGGCTGACCCAACGCATTGACGACGCGGCCGATCAGCTCGGGGCCGACCGGCACTTCCAGAATGCGGCCCGTGCACTTGACGGTGTCGCCTTCGGAGATGTGCTCGTATTCACCCAGAATCACCGAGCCGACCGAGTCGCGCTCGAGATTCAGTGCCAGGCCGTAGGTCGGCAGGCCATCGCTGCCGGCCGGGAATTCCAGCATCTCGCCCTGCATCACGTCGGACAGGCCGTGAATGCGGCAAATGCCGTCGGACACCGATACCACGGTACCCTGGTTGCGGATATCGGCGCTGGGCGCGAGGCCTTCGATGCGGCTCTTGATCAGTTCCGAGATTTCTGCGGGATTGAGTTGCATGACTCTTTCCTTCTTTCTTTAGGTGGCTGTTTACCGGAGCCAGAGGCTCAGGCGGTCAGCGCGATTTTCATTTGATCCAGGCGGGCTTTGACCGATGTGTCCAGCACTTCGTCACCGACCACCACACGAATGCCACCAATCAGGGAAGCGTCGAGCTCCACCGTGATGTTGAGCTTGCGGCCAAAGCGTTTTTCCAGCGCGCCAGACAACTCGGCAACCGCCTTGTCGTCCATCGGAAACGCGCTGTACACCGTCGCGTCGGAGGAACCGCCCAGGGTGTTCTTCAAAACTCGGAACTGCGCTGCAATTTCGGGCAAGGCGTCGACCCGACCGTTCTCGATCACCACCCGCAGAAAGTTCTTCGCGCTGTCGGGGAGAGCCCCCTTCACCACGCCGCTGATCAGGTCGAAGACCTGCGCATCGGTCACCTTCGGACTGTCGGCAAACTGCAGCAACTGTTCGTTGCTGGCAATCGTGGCGAACTGATCGAGCCAGGCAGCAGCGCCGCCCAGGTCGGCTTTGGCCGACTTGAACAGGGCTTCCGCGTATGGGCGGGCAATGGTGGCGAGTTCGGCCATAAAGTCCTCTTACAGCTCGGTCTTGAGGCGGCTGAGCAAGTCGGCGTGCACTGTGGCATTCACTTCCTTGCGCAGGATCTGCTCCGCACCCTTGACGGCCAACGCAGCCACCTGATCACGCAGGGAGTCACGCGCCTTGACGGTTTGCTGCTCAGCCTCGACACGCGCGGCGGCAACAATCTTGTTGCCCTCTTCAACCGCACTGGCCTTGGCCTGCTCGATGATGGCTTGCGCGCGACGCTCTGCATCGGCCAGACGTGTCGCAGTCTCGGTGCGCGACTTGGCCAGTTCGGCTTCCACCCGCTGATTGGCGGAGGACAACTCGGACTTGGCTTTGTCAGCCGCAGCCAGACCATCGGCGATCTTGCTGGCGCGCTCGTCCAGTGCGCCTGCGATCGGCGGCCAGACGAATTTCATCGTGAACCCGACCAGGATCAGGAACACGATCATCTGAATGATGAGGGTACCGGTAATGCTCACTTTTCATCCTTTACCCCGGCACCTAAAGCGCCAGGGAATGACGTTGATCCCGCCAGAAAGCTTACTTCGGCAGGTTGGCAATCTGGGCCAGGAACGGGTTGGCGGTGGCAAACCACAACGCGATACCCACACCAATGATGAACGCCGCGTCGATCAGGCCGACCAACAAAAACATCTTGGTTTGCAGTTCGCCCATCAGCTCAGGCTGGCGCGCGGCGGACTCAAGGTATTTGCTGCCCATGATTCCGATGCCGATACAGGCACCGATGGCGCCTAAACCGATGATCAGGCCGGCGGCCAATGCAACAGAGCTGATTACTTCCATGATGACTCCTAAGAAACGTGGGTTGACAAGAAAAAAAAGCGGGAGAACAAGAAACGGGCGGAAACGGGATCTTCAGTGCGCGTCATGCGCCTGGCCGAGATAGACCAGGGCCAGCATCATGAACACGAAGGCCTGCAAGGTGATGATCAGGATGTGGAAAATCGCCCAAGCCGTGCCTGCAATGATATGGCCGATGGCCAGGCCGATGCCAGTGGCCGTGAGGGCCCAGGAGCCACCCATCAGGGCGATCAGCAGGAACACGAGCTCGCCGGCATACATGTTGCCAAACAACCGCATGCCGTGCGACACCGTTTTCGAGACGAACTCGATGATCTGCATGGCAAAGTTGAAGGGCCACAACAAGGGATGAGCGCCAAATGGTGCCGTGAACAACTCGTGAATCCATCCGCCCACGCCCTTGATCCTGACGTTGTAGATCAGGCAGAGCACCAGCACCGACACCGACAAGCCCATCGACACCGACAAGTCGGCCGTGGGCACGATACGCATGTAGGCATGGTGCGGATCGCCACCAGCCGCTCCGTAGATTTGCTCCCAGATGAAGGGGATCAGGTCAACCGGCAGCAGGTCGAGTGCGTTGAGCAGGAAGATCCACACGAAAACCACCAACGCCAGCGGCGAGACCAGCTTGCGACTATGGGCGTTGTGCACGATACCCTTGGCCTGCGACTCGACCATTTCCACCATGATCTCCACAGCCGCCTGGAACCGCCCCGGAACCCCCGATGTGGCCTTGCGCGCGGCGGCCCAGAACGCCCAGCACATCAGCACACCCATCAGGGACGAGAAAAACACCGAGTCCAGATTGATCACGGCGAGATCCATGACCCCCGTGGGCTTGGTAGTTTGCAGATGCGTCAGGTGGTGAACGATGTATTCACCAGCGGTAGGTCCGTGTTCAGCTGCCATCTGTTGTTACCCGATTTTTCGTTTTTGGTACCGGGGCGCAAAAAGCAGCGCCAGCCAATACACCTTCATCGTCAGCACCAAACCGAGCAGCAACGCCGGCCAATTCAGTGCCACCACCAATTTCGGAGCAGCGATCAACATCGCCACCGTCAAGGCAAGCTTGACCATTTCCCACAAAAAAAACCCGAACACCGCTGTTGCGACATTCAGGGACGCAAAACGTCCGGTCAGGCCCCGCGCAAACAAGGCAGCGGGCAAGACCACGGTCAACGCGCCATAAGCGGCCGACCATCCAACATTCTGACTTGCAGTGATGACCCACGCAGCCAGGGCCACGACGATTCCCACCACGACCTGACCGACCACCACCTTCCAAGGTGGCACCGACGGCTGACGTTCCCGCAAGCTGCGCGCCTGTTCGGCACTCAGTGGCGTAAACGCTTCAGGATTCTCTGTGTCGTCAAGGTCAATGTAGGGCGTGGATTTCATTTGAAACGGCGCCCGTGTTTGTCCCTGAAGTTTCGCAAAGCCCTTGATTATAAGTAAAAACCCGCGGGCTCCCGCGACAACCGGTGCCCAGATTCGATTTCATTGACGTCATGCAGGGTTTACAACGGGCGGCACATCCCTGTCGACAGCCATGAAGTCGCGCCTGCGTGTGTGGCGTCGGCGCCAACAGGCCAGCTCGTCGCGCGCGCACCACACACCTGACGTCGACAACAGAAATGGCATAGGCGCCGTAGGTCTACTTGCTGTTGAAGATCGGCGAAACGCGCCGGTTGCCGCAACGCGCCGCGACCACGCCGCGATCTGGCCTGATAATTCCGCCATGAATTCACTGCCTTCGACCCCCTGCTACATCAATGGCGCATTCACGCCACTGTGCGACGCGAAGATCAGCGTCATGGACCGCGGCTTCATCTTCGGCGACGGCATTTATGAGGTGGTGCCCGTCTACAACGGCCATCCGTTCAGATTTGCCCAGCACATGGCCCGTCTCGAACGCAGCCTGGTCGAGATGCGCATGACCAATCCCCACACCCGCGAGCAGTGGCTCGGGATCGCAATGGGGCTGATCGGCCACAGCGCCAAGGCTGAAGGGGTGGCCCCTGACGCGCTGAACCAGCTGGTCTATATCCAGATCACTCGCGGCGTTGCCATGCGCGACCATGTCATGCCGACCGACATCGAACCCACGGTCTTTGCGATGGCCAATGTGATGCGCCCGCCGACCTCCGAGCAACTGCAAAACGGTGTCAGCTGCGTCACGGCCGACGATTTCCGCTGGGAAAAGGCGCACATCAAGAGCACCAGCCTGCTAGGGTCGATCTTCGCGCGCCAGATCAGCTTCGATGCCGGCGCGCTGGAGACCGTGATGTTCCGCCGGGGTTTTCTCAGCGAAGCCGCGGCCAGCAATGTCTGGGTGGTCAAGAACGGGGTCGTGATTGGCACACCCAAGGACAACCTGGTGCTCGAAGGCATTCGCTACGGCCTGATCGAGGAATTGTGCAAGTCGCTGGGACGCGACTACCGGCTGGAGCGCCTGAGCCGGACCGATGTGCTTGCTGCCGACGAGTTGCTGCTGACCAGCGCGACCAAGGAAGTGCTGGCTGTTACCACGTTGGATGGGTTAGCCGTCGGCAATGCGGCGCACAAGGGACGTCCGGGGCCGGTGTGCCAGGAGTTGTACGCCGCCTACCAGGCCGCCAAATTGGCCGATACCATCTGAGCGAGAGCTAGCGGAACCTGCGACCCTCCGATTGCAAAACATGTCCACCGACAAAGAATCCCTGATCGAATACCCGTCGCAGTTCCCGATCAAAGTCATGGGTGAGCGGGTCGATGGTTTCGTGCACGCTGTCACGATGGTGGCCCACAAATTCGATCCCGGTTTCGACGCCTCGACGGTCGAGTTGCGCGAGAGCAGCGGCGGAAAATACCTTGGCGTCACGATCACGGTCACCGCCACCAGCCGGGAACAGCTCGATGAGTTGTACCGGACCTTGTCCACACACCCGATGGTCAAGGTCGTGCTCTGACGGGTGATGGCAATGCAAACGCAGATGCGGGGGCGGGTCGCGTACCTGCCCACCTACGACGCGATGCAGACGTTTACCGCCACGCGCGACGCGTTGACCGAAGACCAGTTGTGGATCTGTGAACACCCACCGGTCTATACCCAGGGACTGGCCGGCAAGGCCGAACATGTGCTCGCCGCGGGCGCGATACCGGTGGTGTCGACCAATCGGGGGGGCCAGGTCACCTACCATGGACCCGGGCAGGTTGTCGCCTATCCGATGATCGACCTGCGCCGGGCCGGCTACTTCGTCAAGGAGTATGTCTACCGCATCGAGGAAGCCGTCATCCAGACGCTGGCCCGATTCGGCGTGACCGGGCACCGGGTCGGCGGCGCGCCGGGTATCTACGTGCGGCCCGATGATCCGGGCTCCCATGCGCTGCTGGCGCAGCGCCCGATGCGGCGCACCGGTGCCGCTGCCGCGGCCGCCGCCACGCCGGCCCCGGTCGACTTCACCGGTCTGGCCAAGATCGCCGCGCTGGGCATCAAGGTCAGCCGCAATTGCAGCTACCACGGCGTGGCGCTGAACGTGCAGATGGACCTGGAACCCTTTGCCCGGATCAACCCTTGTGGCTACGCGGGTCTGCAGACAGTCGACCTTTCTACAATAGGGGTGTCCGTCGGCTGGTCCGAGGTGGCGGACCTGCTGAGCATGAAACTCGCGACCTACCTGGCACCATGACCGCGGACCCACCACCGTTTATGAGCAATCCCACACCCGACGTCGTCCGAGAGGCCCAATCCACCGAAAACTATGACGCCAGCGTCAAGCAGAAGGCAGGTGCGAAGTTGTCGCGCATTCCGGTGAAGGTCGTGCCGGGCGAGATCCTGAAGAAGCCGCCCTGGATCCGGGTCCGTGCAGGATCACCGACAACACGGTTCTACGAGATCAAGGACATCCTGCGCAAGAACAAGCTGGTCACGGTCTGCGAGGAAGCCTCCTGCCCGAACATCGGTGAATGTTTCGGCAAGGGCACGGCCACCTTCATGATCATGGGCGACAAATGCACGCGGCGCTGCCCGTTCTGTGACGTCGGTCATGGCCGGCCGGATCCACTGGATGTCGATGAGCCGCAAAACCTGGCCAACACGGTCGCGGCGCTCAAGCTGCAATATGTGGTAATCACCAGCGTCGACCGCGACGACCTGCGCGACGGCGGCAGCGGCCATTTCGTCGAATGCATCCGGCAGATCCGGGCCGCGTCACCGCAGACGCGCATCGAGATCCTGGTACCCGATTTCCGCGGCCGCGACGACCGGGCGCTGGAGATCCTCAAGGCCGCGCCGCCGGACGTGATGAACCACAACCTGGAGACAGCGCCGCGCCTGTACAAGGAAGCCCGGCCCGGTTCCGACTACCAGTTCAGTCTGAATCTGCTCCGGAAATTCAAGGCGCTGTTTCCCGCGGTGCCCACCAAGAGCGGCCTGATGGTCGGCCTTGGTGAGACCGATGAGGAAATCCTGGCGGTGATGCGCGATATGCGCGCACATGACATCAACATGCTGACCATCGGCCAGTACCTGGCACCGAGCACCAGCCACCTGACGGTCAAGCGCTATGTGCATCCGGACACGTTTGCCATGTTCGAGCGCGAGGCTTATGCGATGGGCTTCACGCATGCGGCGGTGGGTGCGATGGTGCGCTCCAGCTACCACGCCGATCAGCAGGCCCACGACGTGCTGAACCCGCCAGCCACAGCCAGACCTTGACTCTGTAGCGCGTTGCCGATGCAGGGTCGTCAATCGCGCGCCGCCACGCTATACGCCCTCGGTGCCATCGCGTCGTGGGCGCTGCTGGCAGCCCTGGGCGTTGCGCTCCAGCATGTGCCGCCGTTCCTGCTGACCGGCGCTGCGCTGGTACTGGGCAGTGTCCCTACCTGGCCGCTGGTGGCGCGGCGCCCACATCTGTGGAAGATCCCGCTCAGCACCCTGGCGCTGGGTGTCGTCGGCCTGTTCGGTTTTCATTTCCTGCTGTTCCTCGCGCTGCGCACCGCGCCCCCGGTACAGGCGAATCTGGTGAACTATCTGTGGCCCTTGTTCATCGTGGTGCTGGCGCCGGTGCTGTTGCCCGGCATGGCATTGCGACCGATCCACATCGTCGCGGCGCTGTTGGGATTCGCCGGTGCCGCGGTCGCCATTCTGGGCCGCAGCGCGCAGTTGGACGGCGCCTGGTCCTGGGGCTACCTGCTGGCGCTGGGCTCGGCGCTGATCTGGGCCTTCTATTCGCTGCTGACGCGACGCGTTCGGCCGTTTCCGACCGTCGCGGTCGGCCTGTTCGGCCTGGTGTCGGGACTTTTGTCGCTGCTATGCCACGCCGTGTTGGAGCCGGCCGTCACGCTCGTCGCGCGGGACTGGCTGTTGTTGGTCCTGGCCGGCCTGGGGCCTCTGGGTACAGCGTTTTTGTTGTGGGACAAGGCACTCAAACTTGGCGATCCGCGCCAGATCGGCATCCTGAGTTATCTGACGCCGCTGTCGTCCACCGCCGTGCTGATGCTCACCGGGGCCGGGCCGTTCAGCTGGAGCATCGCGCTGGCAGCCGTCATGATCATCGGGGCCGCGATGCTGGGAACACGCGCAGCCTGAGGCGCACTGCGTTGGCAGACTCAGAGCGCGAACGTCGCAGCCGGATCGTCCGACGCAAGCACTGCCTGCGCCCACGCGCTGAGTTTGCCGGCGTCGGCACGCAAGATCTCGTGTTTGACCGCAAGGATTTGCGATGGATGCATCGAGAAGCTGCGTAGCCCCAGCCCGAGAAGCAGTCGCGTGAACGTGACGTCGCCGGCCATCTCGCCGCAGATGCTGACTCCCTTGGATCGCGCATTGCAATGTGCAATGGTGTCGGCGACCAGCCGCAGCACGGCCGGGTGCAGAGGGTCGTACAAATGCGCGACAGACTCATCGGCCCGGTCGATGGCCAGCGTGTACTGGATCAGGTCATTGGTACCGATGGACAGGAAGTCGAAGTACTTCAGAAACAAATCGAGCATCAGCGCCGCCGCCGGAATCTCGATCATCGCGCCGAGCTTGAGCGAACCATAACCGACGCCGCGCTGGTCCAGTTGGGTACGGGCACGGTCCAGCAACTCCAGGGTTTGGCGGATCTCGCTGACATGCGCGAGCATCGGAACCATCAGGTTGATCTTCCCGAACGCTGCGGCACGCAGAATTGCGCGCAACTGGGTCAGGAACATGTCCGGATCCGCCAGGCACCAGCGAATCGCCCGCAAACCCAATGCGGGATTGAGGTGGGTGCCATCCTTGGATGCCTTGTCGAGTGGCTTGTCAGAGCCGATGTCCACGGTACGAATCGTCACCGGCAGCCCGGCCATACCGTCGAGTGCTCTGCGATAGGCCTGGTATTGCTCCTCCTCATCGGGCAGGTGGCCAAGCCGTCCCATGAAGAGAAACTCGCTACGGAACAGGCCCACACCCACGGCACCGGCAGTCACGGCAGCGATGGCATCTTCCGGCAATTCGATGTTGGCCAGCAACTCGACCTTCTGTCCGTCCAGCGTCACCGCAGGTGTGTGTCGCAGCCGCGTCAAACGCCCTCGGTCGATCGCACCCTGGCGCTGCTTGAATTCGTACTCGGCCAGCACAATCGGTGAGGGGTCGACGATCACGATCCCGGCGTCGCCGTCGACGATGATCCAATCGTCCTGACGGATCAGGTGGCTGGACAGGCGAGCACCCACCACCGCAGGAATATCCATGCTGCGCGCGACGATGGCGGTGTGCGATGTGCGGCCACCGACATCGGTCACGAAACCGACAAACACGCTTTGCTTGAACTGCAACATGTCGGCTGGCGAGAGGTCGTGTGCGATCAGGATCAAGGATGTGTCCGCCGAGCCATCCGGCGTCGCGTCCTGCGCGGAAGTCTTGCGCGTCGGGCGCATTGCCGCGGACGCGATCGGCGAAACCAGGCCTTGCATGGCTGCCAGTACCTTCTCCGTAATCTGCTCCAGGTCGGCCTTGCGCTCGCGCAGGTATTCGTCCTCCATTTCGTCGAACTGGCGGGCGATCACTTCGAGCTGCGTCGTCAAAGCCCACTCGGCGTTGTACAGACGCTCCGCGATCCAGCGCTTGACGCCCTGGATCAGCTCCTCGTCCTGCAACAGCATCAGGTGCACGTCCATCAGGGCTGTCAGTTCATGCGGCGCATCTTTAGGCCCCATGTGGCTGATCGTGCGCTGCAGCCGATGGATTTCGTCGATGACCGCATTGCGCCCGACCCGAACCCGATCGATTTCCGCCGGAACATCGTCTTCGCTGATGAAGTAATGGGCGACTTTGACCCGGCTGGATGCCACCAGCACGGCGCGGCCGACGGCGATGCCGCGCGCGACCGCCAGTCCGTGGATCGAGAAGCTCAATCCCCTTCTCCAAATTTGTCGGCGATCAGCGCCAGCAGCGCGTCGTGCGCCTCCTGCTCGTGCTCGCCGTCGGTCTCGACCTCGACTTCGGTTCCGATGCCGGCCGCCAGCATCATGACCCCCATGATGCTCTTGGCATTGACGCGCCGATCCGCGCGCGACAACCAGACTTCGCAAGGATAACTACCCGCGAGTTTGGTCAACTTGGCCGAAGCCCTTGCGTGCAGGCCCAGCCTATTGCTGATGGTCGCCCGGGTTTTGATCATGTTTCTTCCTGGCTTGATTCTGTGGTGCGGCCGTCGCCACCTGCATGACACCTTGAACCCCACCGGCCATGGCACGCGCGACCAGTGCCTCGATCGGTTCACTCCGGTAGGTCATTGCACGCAGCAGCATCGGCAGGTTGACTCCGGCGACCAGGCGGGAATTGACGCCATCGACCAGCTTTTGCGCCACGTTGCAGGGAGTGGCACCAAAAACATCGGTAAACACCAGCGTGTGCGGGGTGTTCAGTCCAGCCATGGCCTGGTGCGA
The DNA here is from genome assembly GCA_039934375.1 of Burkholderiaceae bacterium. Lineage (GTDB taxonomy): Bacteria > Pseudomonadota > Gammaproteobacteria > Burkholderiales > Burkholderiaceae_C > CAISIP01. The sequence continues at coordinate 12,126 of JBDTMH010000073.1, forward strand.
CTGCTCCAGCAACTGATCGAACGGCAGATCGCTGCGGATGTCGAAAGCCGCCACGGCATCTGCAGCATCCGCGAACACATGCAGCACACACTCGCGCAGCGCACTGGCCAGTGGTGAATGGGCGATGATCAACAAGCCGACAGTCATGGTTTCAAGCAGTCTGATTATGTCTTGCGCCAAGTATGAAGTACACGTAAGCCGACACGCCACAGGCCAGGAACGCGGCAAATGCGAGACGATATGCTGCTGCCTGACTCGCGCCGACCGCCATCAGTCCATCGATCATCAGGCCAATGCCCCACTGGATGCAGAACACACCGAGGAAGATAACCAGATTGAACGCAGTCAGGGCGCGCCCTGCCAGTTCGGCCGGAAAGGCCATCGCCACCGCCGGCTGCGACGTCGTCACGAAGCTGCAAGTCAGGCAATACAGGGCCAACAGCGCGCCCACATGCGGTCGGAGCATTTCCGGCGCGGCAATGATCAGCGCCAGTACCAGGTAACTCGCGGGCAGGCCACGGCTGATCAGCCGGTCGGCGCTGTAGCCGCGATACGCCAGCCAGGGACCGACCATGCCCCAGGTCCAGAAGGTGCACAGCATCGTGATGTTGATCCAGAACAGGCCGGTTGCCGATTGCAGCGGCGTGTAACCTGCCATCTTCTCCATCCAGGGTGCGGCCCACAGTGTCTGCACCGCCAGCAGTCCACCGTAGCCGAAGAAACCCAATGGCGCCAAGCGGCGGAAGTAGGGATCACGCCAGATACGGGCATAACGGTGCTGCTGAACTGCCTCCGTGCGTAAACGTTCCGGAGGGGCCCAGGATGGAACACGCCAGACGATCAGTGCCAAGGCCAGCAGCAGCAGCAGCGCCAGGCCCAGGAACATCGGGCGCCATCCCAGCGTCGGCAGCAACCACTGCACCGGCAGTGTCGAGGCAACCATGCCGCACGAACCGGTCATCAGCATCCATGCATTGGTGCGGGTCTGGATCGAGGGCAGGAACCAGCGCCGGTACCCGGTCAGAGGAGCCATCAGGCATGCACTCAGGCCCACTCCGCACAGAAACCGCGCCGCCAGCAGGCTGGTAAAACTGCCGGCATGGGCAAATGCCAGGCAACCCAGCGCCGCGATGGCCACAAAGCACGCCAGGACCCGGCCCGGCCCATATCGGTCCAGCCAGTTGCCCAGCGGCAATTGCAACGCCGAGAAGCCCAGGAAGTAGCCACCCGAAAGCAGGCCCAGATCGCGCGCATGCAGGTTGAACTCCTGGGTCAGCTCCGGCGAAAGGGTGGCGGTAATGCCCCGGATCAGCGCAGACAGGAAATACGCAATCGCGAATGTCAGGAAGACGACCACGGCCGTCCGTTTCGCCAGCACCGTCATCGCAGGCGCAAGCCGGAAAAAAACGGCTCGGTCGCGTCCGTACCTAGGCCGGGCGCTAGCACGAACGCCGCGAAGATGTCCGGACCTTGCGCAAACCAAAGACCTTGAAGGCTCTGCGCTGGACCCCTGGAGGGGTCACGGGTGGCCGACAGGCCGAGCAATTGGGGCAAAGCCGGTCTGCCCGCTGGCAGCTGCAATGACACCGCGGCCGGCACAGGACCGAGCCCGCTCAGGGTGCTGTCGCGCCATTGCGCCAGTGCGCGCTGGGATTGGGTCGGGTCAGACAGGCGGGCGTGCCCGATGGCAAAGGTCGCGCCACCGGCATTGCAGCTGCGCAGCGCCAGAACCTGCACGTCACCCGCCAGCGGCACGGTCCGTTCGGTAACGTCGGGCTTGCACGGAAACAGCGCCAACAGCGGTGTGGCGCCAATGGTGATGTCTCGCCAGTTCAGTGTCGGCCCGCAGCCGGACAGCAGCCCGACGACGCTGACCGCAATGGCAGGGAACAGGATTCGCATGCGCGGATTATCCGGGCAGCGCGACCGGTCGGACCAGAGCCGTCATTGCCGTACCCACAATGCCGCGGCGTCGCGGCACTGGCCACGATCGATACCAGATCCCAATTTCCCGCAGGTGATGGTTGCAACTGCGCCGACGACGCTGTCACGCGCAGCGCTAGCTTGCCACGTGCATCGGCAGTTACTTGAAGGCGCCGAACACCTTCTTCAGGATGGCGCTGCCGGTGCCAACCGGATCCTGGCGTATCTTGCGCTCTTCCTCGCCGATGACCAGGTACAGGCCATCGAGTGTCTTGCCGGTGACGTACTGCTCGATGTTGGCGTCCTTCTTGCTGACCAGGCCGATGCCGGCCGCTTTGGACGCGACACGGTTGTATTTGGAAGCCAGCGACACTTTCTCGGTCGCCTTCGTGACGACAGGGAGGAACTGCGCACTCAGCGGCTCTCGCGTCTTGTCGGCGAAGAAGCGGGTGACGGATGTGTCGCCACCGGTCAGGATCTGTTTGGCATCGGTGACCGACATCGATTTGACCGCGTTCACCAGCAGGTCCTTGGCCATAGGCACCGCGGCTTCCGCGGCGCGATTCATCGCGGTAACCAGTTCGTCGACCCGCTTGCCCTGTCCGAACGTCTTGAGTAGCTTTGCCGCGTCGTCGAGGAATCCCGGTAGCGGGATCCGGACCTTGTCGTTGCCCAGGAAACCATCCGGTCGTCCAAGCAGGTTGATTGCGGCTTGCGCACCTTTTTCCAGCGCGGCCTTCAGACCCTGCGAGGCTTCGCCATCGGTCAGGTCGTTCAGCGACAGCGCGTAGGCCTGCGCATAGGTCAACGCGATCAACGCTGCCAGCGTGCGACTTGAAGCCGTGGTGAATGTTCGGCGGTCCATGATGTTTCCCTTTATTGAATCTCAAAATTGCATCTTGCCCTGAACCGTGCATCTTTGGCAATGTGCCTGTGTACCCGACTGCGCAAGTTTTACCGTTGGCGACAAGTCCGATTACGGGGTAGCGCCAGCGCTGGCTGAGTGCGCGCTGCGATGGCGGGTTGTACCCGCGCCGGTCACACCGCGCAGGCACAGGCTTGCCGTATCATTGATGCGAAAACCCTGGCCCTACTTCCGACTCGCGACGACCGATGCTTACGCCAACTGACTCGATCCGGGTTTGGGACCTGCCCACACGCATGTTCCACTGGTTGCTGGTGGTCGCCGTCACCGTATCCGTCATCACGGCGCAACTGGGCGGAAACGCCATGTTATGGCATTTCCGCTCCGGCTTCACGATCGCCACGTTGCTGCTGTTTCGGCTGGTATGGGGGTTCATTGGCGGACGCTGGTCGCGTTTCGCATCGTTCATCTACAGCCCGGCAACGGTGATCCGATACTTGAAAGGCCAACAACGGCCCGAGCATGTAGTCGGCCACAACCCGCTGGGGGCAGCATCGGTATTCGCCATGCTGCTCGTGCTGATTGCCCAGGTATCGACCGGTTCGGTCAGCGATGACGAGATCGCTGCCGTGGGACCGTTCGCGAAATTCGTCAGCAATGCGACAGTGGCCGCTGCAACGAGTTACCACAAGGTATATGGCAAGTTGCTTCTGCTCACGCTGGTCGTGCTGCACTTGGCGGCCATACTGTTCTACTTTTTTGCCCGGCGAAACAACCTTGTAAAGCCGATGCTGATCGGTGACAAGCCCCTTGCAGGGAACCTGCCCGGTTCGCGTGACGACTGGGTATCGCGCCTGTCGGCAGCCGTCGTATTCGCCGCCTGCGCCGCGCTGGTCAGCTGGGGAGTGTCCCTGGGTGGCTGACCCTGCCCGATTGCGAACGGTTGGTGCTGCAATCGAGGTGCTGGTGCCGCAATCCGATGGCGACTGGGCCGAAATTCGCCAATTGCTGCGCGAATATGCCGAAGCTCTAGGCGTCGATCTTTGTTTCCAGGGTTTCGATCGCGAGCTGGCCTCACTGCCCGGCGGCTATGCCGCTCCGCGCGGGACCATGCGGCTGCTGCGGGTGGACGGTGGGGCGGCTGGTTGCTGTGCGCTGCGCCCGCTGGACGCGGTGGACTACGCGAACGCCTGCGAAATGAAACGCCTTTACGTACGCCCGCAATTCCGTGGGCTGGGTCTGGGCCGGCGCCTGGCCGAAGAGATCCTGGAGGCGGCGCGATTGGCCGGTTATGCCAGCGTCTTGCTCGACACGCTGGACGACATGGAAACCGCGCGCGCCATGTACCAGGAACTTGGATTTGTCGAGATCCCGCCTTATTACTACAACCCGATTGCCGGATCGCACTACCTGAAGGCGGAACTGTGACAGCCGCCTGGCTCAGGCCTTGGCCTGGGCCAGCATCGTGGCGGCGTCGCTGACCTCGAACTTGCCGGGCGCCTCGATATTGAGTGTGGCGACCTTGCCGTCCTTGATCAGCATCGAATACCGGTTGCTGCGCAGACCCATGCCTTTGCCGGTGAGGTCGAGCGTCAGGCCAGTCGCCTTGGTGAATGCAGCATCGCCGTCACCGAGCATGCGAACCTTGCTGTCAGTCTTGAGATCGCGCGCCCAGGCTCCCATGACAAACGCGTCGTTGACGCTGACGCACCAGATCTCGTCGATGCCGGCGGCCTTGAGTTCGGAGAACTTCTCCAAATAGCCCGGGACATGTTTGGCGGAGCATGTGGGCGTGAATGCGCCCGGCAGTGCAAACAGCGCAATCGTCTTGCCTGCGCTAGCCGCTGCCACAGCAACCGGATTGGGCCCGATGCTGCAGCCCTTACCCTCGACTTCGGAGAACTCCATCAGTGTTGTCTGGGGAAGTGTGTCGCCTACTTTGATCATCGTGTGCTCCTGTAAATGGAAAAATGAACGGTGTCCGGCTCGGGTTCTGCCGCAGCCAGATGTGACAACAGCGACCCAAAGCAATACGGCTCACATTGTGAGCCGTATTGACATGATGCGCAGCCACGCCGCGCAATACCATCAAACGTTGGCTGCCTTCTGGACCAGGCGGGTCGCGACCCAGTTCTTGGTCTTGGAGAGCGGGCGGCTCTCGGTAATCTCGACGGTGTCGCCCATCTTGTACTCGCCATTTTCGTCATGGGCGTGGTACTTGCTGGACTTGCCGACGATCTTGCCGTACAGCTCGTGCTTGACACGGCGCTCGATCAGCACGGTCACGGTCTTGGCGCGCTTGTCGCTGACAACCTTGCCAATCAGCGTGCGTTTGCGGGATACCTTGACTTCGGTCGCTTCGGTCGCTTCGGTCATTTGGCCGCTCCTTCGGTGGACTTGGCCGCATGCTGCTTCTCGACCAGAATGGTCTTGGCGCGGGCGATATCGCGGCGCGTCGAACGCAGCGTTGCGGTGTTGTTGAGTTGCTGGGTGGCCTTTTGCATGCGCAGACCGAAATGGGCCTTTTGCAGCGACTTGACCTCCGCCTCGAGGGCGGTGACGTCTTTCTGACGCAGTTCTTTGGTATTCACGAGTGTTCTCCGGGGCAGGTGGCGCTTATTGGCCGATCATGCGCGCCACGAACGTGGTGCGCAGCGGCAGCTTGGCCGCTGCCAGACGGAACGCCTCACGCGCCAGTTCTTCCGGAACGCCGACGATCTCATAGAGCACTTTGCCGGGCTGGATTTCGGCAACGTAGTACTCGGGGTTACCCTTGCCGTTACCCATGCGAACCTCAGCAGGCTTCTGCGAGATAGGCTTGTCCGGGAAGATACGGATCCAGATGCGTCCACCACGCTTGACGTGACGCGAGATCGCGCGACGAGCGGATTCGATTTGCCGGGCCGTCAGACGGCCACGGTCGGTGGATTTGAGACCGAAGTCGCCAAATGCCACCGTATTGCCGCGGGTAGCGATGCCGGTATTGCGGCCCTTCTGCTCCTTGCGGTACTTTCTGCGAGCGGGTTGCAGCATGTAATTCTCCGATTGCTAGACCGTGATCAGGTCTTGGTTCCGTCAGCTGCTGCAGCTGGCGCGCTTACCTTGCGGACGCGCTTAACGGCGGGTTTGGTGGCATCAGC
>JBDTMH010000074.1:0-17846 GCA_039934375.1 Burkholderiaceae bacterium
GATAGGCGGCGTTGCCAGTCAGGCCGACACCCAGCGCCTCGATCATGCTGGCCATCGTGCTGGCCGTGCCCATGGTCATGCAATGGCCGTGGCTGCGGTGCATGCAACTCTCGGCCTCCAGAAATTCCTGCAGCTTGAGCGTACCTGCGCGCACCTGCTCGCTCATGCTCCATACGCCAGTGCCGGAGCCGAGATCCTGGCCGCGCCACTTGCCGTTGAGCATCGGCCCGCCGCTGACACCGATGGTGGGCATGTCCACGCTGGCCGCCCCCATCATCAGCGCTGGGGTGGTCTTGTCGCAACCCATCAGCAGCACCACGCCGTCGATCGGATTGCCGCGCATGCTTTCTTCGACGTCCATGCTCGCCAGATTGCGGTACAGCATCGCGGTCGGGCGCAGCAGCACCTCGCCCAGCGACATCACCGGAAACTCGAGCGGAAAGCCGCCCGCCTCATAGACGCCGATCTTGACCTGCTCCGCTATGGTGCGGAAATGCGAGTTGCAGGGTGTCAACTCGCTGAAGGTGTTGCAGATGCCGATCACCGGCCGGCCTTCGAACTGGTCTTGCGGAATGCCTTTGCCCTTGAGCCAGCTGCGATACGCGAATCCATCTCGATCCTGGCGTCCGAACCATTGCTGGCTGCGCAGTTGGCTGGGTTTCTTTGCGGGTGTCTGGGTCATGGTGTCTCGGTATGGGTGTGGGTGGCGAACAGGGTTTTCCCCATGCGATTGCACGAGGCAATCATCATATGATAAGCACGTCGGGGTTGCGATGTAAAGCACGACACGCAGTGTTCCCCTACTTGTGCAGGCCGATGGAGAAAGCAGTTGTCCAAGCCCGAAGTTCTCGTTGTCGCGAAATTGTGGCCCCGTTACATGCAGGCGTTGCAGGACGCATACGTCGTGCATGACCGCACGCATTTGCAGGATCCCGCGCGGTTCGCCAGCATTGCACCGCGCATTCGTGGCATTGCCGCCAGTGGCGAGTCCAAGGTCGGTCCGGAATTGCTGGAGCAACTGCCGGCGCTGGAAATGATTTCGGTGTTCGGTGTCGGATACGACGGCGTCGATGTGCCTTTCGCGCGCGCACGAGGCGTGCCGGTCACCAACACGCCCGATGTGCTGACCGAGGAGGTGGCGGATCTGGGTGTTGCGTTGATGTTGTCGATTGCACGGCGCATCCCACAGGCCGACAGGTTCGTGCGCGCCAATTCGTGGCCGTCGGGACCGTTTCCGTTGACGCGCAAGGTCAGTGGCGCGCGGCTGGGCATCGTGGGCCTGGGCCGCATCGGCCAGGCGATCGCCGATCGCGCCAGTGCCTTTGGCATGTCGATCGCCTACACCACCCGGACCCAGCGCAACGACAGCCCGTACACCTATTACCCCAGCGCCGAGGCGCTGGCGCGCGAGGTGGATTTCCTGATGGTCATCACGCCAGGTGGTGCGGGTACGCGGGGCCTGATCAACGCGCCGGTACTGGCAGCGCTGGGCGCCAAGGGCTTCCTGATCAACGTCGCGCGCGGTTCGGTGGTTGACCAGCCGGCGCTGGTCCATGCCGTGACCACGGGTGTCATCGCCGGCGCGGCACTCGACGTGTTTGCCGACGAGCCCAACGTGCCGGCCGAACTGCGCGAGTGCGACAACGTGGTGTTGACGCCGCACATGGCCAGTGGCACCTGGGAGACCCGCTGCGCGATGGCCGACCTGGCATTTGACAATCTGGCAGCCCACTTCGCCGGCAAACCCCTGCTGACCCCGGTGCCTTGATGATCAAGAACGTGCACGGCAATACGGTGGACTACCTCGGTAGTGCCATCGTCGCTGGGCGTTTCGGAATTTCCGGTGCCATGCCGCCGGAGCCGATGCTTTGCGAGGAACTTGGCGTCAGCCGCACCGTGATCCGCGAGTCGGTCAAGTCGCTGGTGGCCAAGGGCCTGATCCAGACCGGGCCCAAGGTTGGCACCCGGGTACGGCCGAGCAGCCAGTGGAACTGGTTCGACCCGGATGTCATCGGCTGGCAGGCCAAGGCAGGGCTTACCCCGGAGTTCATCCGTGACCTGCAGGACTTGCGCTTGATCATGGAGCCCGCGGCGGTCCGTCTGGCAGCACATCGGGCCACCGAGAAGGATATTGCCGAGATCGAGGCAGCCTTTGCCGGCATGGTCGATGCAGTGGAGAAGGGCGGCGAATATGTTCGTCATGACCTGTTGTTCCATCAGGGCATGATCCGCGCTTCGCACAATCGCATGCTGGAGAAGATGGACCAGGCACTGGGCGCATTGCTGCGCACCAGCTTCGAGATTTCAACCGTCAAGAAGAACGGCCCGCGAGATTCGCTGCCGATGCACCGTGCGGTGCTCGATGCCGTCATTGCGCAGGACGCCGACCGGGCCGAAGACGCCATCATCGTGCTGATCGAAGACGCCCACAAGGATATGGCACAGGTACTCAAGGCACGTCGACGCACACCCGAGGTGCGCGCAAAAGATACGGCTGCCCGCACGCCGATACAGGTCGTCTGAAATGCGACCGCAGCACTTCTTTTCGAGCGCACAATGATTCCCTCACCCGCAACCGCAACCATAACCCAAGGAGACTCGAAGATGAAACTGAAGCTAGTTGCAACCGCTGCCGTCATGGCGACAGCCTTGCTGGCCTCCGGCCATGCAAGTGCCCAGGAAAAGCTCACCATCTGGTGGGAAAAGGGCTTCTACAAGGCTGAAGACGACGCCTTGTTCGCTGTGATCAAGCGTTTTGAGGCCAAGTACAAGGTCAAGGTCGATCTGTCGCTGTATGCGACGCAGGAAGTGATTCCGAAGATGGTGGCCGCACTCGACTCTGGCAACCCGCCAGACGTCGGCTTCGGCAATGTGCTGGACTTCCAGGTCACCGCCAAATGGGCTTACGACGACAAGCTCGAGAACCTCTCCAGCGTCATCGACCCGATCCGCGCGAACTTCGAGCCAGCGGCGTTGTCCACGACCTTCCTGTTCGACAACGTCAAGCAGTCGCGCGCCTATTACGCGTTCCCGGTCAAGCAGCAGACCATGCATATCCAGTACTGGAAGGACATGCTGGCCGATGCGGGTTACAAGGAAAGCGACATTCCGAAGGAATGGGATGCGTATTGGGACTTCTGGTGTACCAAGGTGCAGGACGGTTACCGCAAGAAGACCGGCAGCCGCGCTTATGGCCTGGGCGTCCCGATGGGCGTGGATTCGAGCGACTCGTTCTATTCCTTCCTGACCTTCATGGATGCCTACAACGTCAAGCTGGTCAATGACTCCGGCAAGCTGCTGGTCGACGACCCGGCGGTGCGCGACGGGCTGATCAAGGCGATGACCAGCTACACCATGCCCTACGTCAAGGGTTGCACGCCACCGTCGTCCACCAGTTGGAAAGATCCGGACAACAACGTGGCGTTCCACAACAAGACCACGGTGCTGACCCACAACGCAACGATCTCCATCGTGGCCAAGTGGCTTGACGACATGAACAACCAGACTCTGACGGCAGAGCAGCGTGCCACCGCGAAGAAAAACTACAGCGAGTTGATCGCCACCGCAGGCTTCCCCAACAAGCCGGACGGCAGCAAGATGATCTACCGCGCCGCGGTCAAGACCGGTGTGGTGTTCAAGGATGCCAAGAACAAGGCCGATGCCAAGAAGTTCGTGAGTTTCCTGCTGGAAGATGCCAACCTTACGCCGTATGTCGAGGGTTCGCTCGGACGCTGGTTTCCGGTCACGAAGAAGGCACAACAGAGCCCGTTCTGGAAGGCCGATCCGGCACGTACCGCGGTGTACAACCAGTTCATGAATGGCACGACACCGTTCGAGTTCACCAAGAACTACAAGTTCACGGTGCTCAACAACGAGAACGTCTGGGCCAAGACCATGAACCGCATCATCAGCGACAAGGTTCCGGTGGACAAGGCGGTCGATGAGATGATCGCGCGCATCAAGACCGTCGCCGGTTCGTGACGTCCTAGTGTGGAGCCGGCGTCGGCAGTGCCTGTCGACGCCGGTTTCTGCGTGAGTTTCGAGATGGTTTTCCGCGATTTCCCTGGAGCATTCGTGCCATGACCCAAGCAGTTGCCGCATTGCCCGGCGTGCGCGCCGTGCGCCGGCCTTCCGACGCCTGGCAGAACTGGGGCCGCATTCTGGTGTTGCCCTATTTGCTGGTCTTCGTGATCTTCGTCATGTACCCCGTGGGTTACGGCCTGTGGCTGGCGCGAGACCCTAACAACTACACCCGGCTCTTTGCCGATCCGATATTCTTTCGCACCGCGATCAACACCATCATCTTCGTCGTGGTGTCCGTCAATCTGAAGATGATCATTGCGCTCGGGTTGTCCGGCTTCTTCCTGAATACACGTTGGTGGGTCAAGATCGTTGCGATGCTGTTCATCCTGCCTTGGGCTGTGCCGTCGATCCCGACCATCCTGTCGGTGCGTTTCATGTTCAATTCGGAGTGGGGCGTCATCAATACGCTGATCTTCAAGCTCACGCTCAAGGACGGGCCGAACTGGCTCAACGATCCGGCAATTGCCCTGTCGCTGTCGATGCTGATGCACATCTGGAAGTCGCTGCCGTTCTGGACCTTGATCCTGCTGGCCGGCCGCATGGGTATTCCGGGCGAGCAGTATGAGGCCGCCAGCGTCGACGGTGCCACCCGCTGGCAGAAGTTCCGATTCATCACCTGGCCCTCGATGAAGGGAATCTATCTGACCTCGACCATCCTGTCGATGATCTTTACGCTGGGCGACTTCAACAGTGTCTATCTGCTCACCGGCGGCGGGCCTGCCGATCTGACCCATGTGCTGGCGACGCTGGGTATCCGTTACCTTCGGCTGGACCAGATCGAGCTGGCAATGGCCAGTATCGTCGTGGCCCTGCCTTTCATGTTGCCGCTGGTTTACGTGATGATGAAGAGGTTGTCCAAATGAAAAAAGGCTTGTCCTGGCGCAAAGTCTCGGCAGAAGCGCGACTGCTGCTGATCGGCATACCGGTGGTGTTGTGGACGCTGATTCCGGTCTACCACCTGTTTTTGTTCGCGATCTCGCCGCGCGATACCGCGACCTCGGGCCGGTTGTGGCCCCAGCATCCTACCTTGCAGAACTTCGAGATCGTGTTCGGACAGAAGCATTTCTACCTGAGCCACTTCTGGCTGCAGCTGGGCAACTCGTTGATGATCTCGGTGGCCACCGGGGTAATCACGCTGGTGGTGGCGACAACGGCCGCGTTCTCGATCAGTCGGCTGAAGGTGCGCGGTGGCCGTACCGTGATGAACCTGGCCTTGTTTACCTACTTCATCCCGGCCGCGTTCCTGGCCGTGCCGATGTACAAGACCATGTCCAACTACGGACTTCTGAACAACCGCTGGTCGCTGGTGCTGGCCATGGTGACGATCGCCTCGCCCTATTGCATCTGGGTGCTCAAACAGGCGTCCGACAAGCTGCCCTGGGAACTCGACGAAGCCGCGCGCATCGACGGCGCCAGCCCGATGCAGTTGTTCCGTCTGGTCTATGTGCCGCTCATGGTACCGTCGCTGGTGGCCGTGGGCACCTATGCTCTGTTGCTGGCCTGGAACGAGTACCTGTATGGATTCCTGCTGCTGTCCAAGGAGACCGATCTGCCTTTGGCCGTGGCCCTGGGCAACTTTCTGTCGGCCGACGATTCGCCGTGGGAACTGCTGATGGCGACCGGTTTCATCTACGCCTTGCCGCCGGCGGCAATCTATTACGCATTCAAGCGCTACATGGTGTCCGGCCTGACGGCCGGTGCCGTCAAGAGCTGATTCGGCCATCGCGCCGTGCTGCAGTCTGTGTGAACCGAATTTCTTGAACTGGGACCATCATGGCATCTGTATCGTTTAGCAACATCGAAAAGAACTTCGGCAAGGTCAAGGTCATCCACGGCATCAGCTTTCACATCGCCGATGGCGAATTTGTCGTATTGGTGGGACCGTCCGGTTGTGGCAAGTCCACTTTGCTGCGCATGCTGGCCGGGCTGGAAGAGATCAGCGGCGGCGACATCTCGATCGACGGCAAGGTCATCAACGACCTGGACTCCAAGGATCGCGACATCGCGATGGTGTTCCAGAGTTATGCGCTGTACCCGCACATGACGGTGGGCGAGAACATGGCCTTCAGTCTGAAACTGCGCAAGGCCGAACCGTCGCTGATTCAGCAGCGGATGGGCAACGCGGCCAAGATTCTGAACCTGGACAAACTGCTCGACCGGTATCCGCGCGAACTCTCGGGCGGCCAGCGCCAGCGCGTGGCGATGGGCCGCGCCATCGTGCGCGACCCCAAGGTGTTCCTGTTTGACGAGCCGCTGTCCAACCTGGACGCCAAGCTGCGCGTGGCGATGCGGGCCGAGATCAAGTCACTGCACCAGCGGCTCAAGACCACGACGGTGTACGTGACGCACGACCAGATCGAGGCCATGACGATGGCCGACCGCATCGTCGTGATGCACGACGGCATCGTCGAGCAGATCGGTACGCCGCTCGAATTGTTCGATCAACCCGGCAATCTGTTTGTGGCCCAGTTCATTGGATCACCCGCCATGAACGTGTTCGAAGGCACATTGCGGCGTGATGGAACGCGCAGCTGGGTCGAGGGAGAGGGACAAAAATGGCCGGTGCCCAACGTTGGTGCGGGCAAGGACGGTCAGGCCGTCCATTACGGCATCCGGCCCGGCGACATCGTGATGCGCGACGCCGGCACCGGCATCGCTGCCGTGGTCGAAGTCGTCGAGCCCACCGGCGCCGAGACCGAGATCATCGTGAAGGTCGGCGAGATTCCGTTCACAGTGGTATTGCATGGTCGCACTGACGTCAAGCCCGATCAGGGCATCGGTCTCGATATCGCGATCGACAAGGTCCATCTGTTTGACAAGGCCAGCGGGAAGCGCCTGGACTGATCGCCCGGCACGATTTCCTTCGCACGGTAGTCGAGTCGCCATGAATCCGCCCATCGTCGTCGTCATGGGTGTGTCGGGCTGTGGCAAGAGCACCGTCGGCCAGTTGCTGGCGCAGGCATTGGGCGCACCCTATGTCGAGGGTGATGACCTGCATTCGCCACAGAATGTGGAGCGCATGCGCGCGGGCATCGCGCTCAACGATGCGCAACGCCACGACTGGCTGCTGGCACTTGCAGACCGCCTGGCCGTTGCGCATGCGCAGGCGCAGCCGCTGGTGGTGTCGTGCTCCGCGCTCAAACGTGCCTACCGCGACATCTTGCGCAGCGGAGCACCGGATCTGTGTCTGGTGCACCTGCATGGAACGCCTGAAGTGCTGGCCGCGCGTGCGGCGCAGCGCAAGGGACACTATATGCCGGTGACACTGCTGGAGAGCCAGTTCGCGACCCTGGAGCCACCGGGCGACGACGAGCGGGTGATGCGTTTTGACGTGACCCACGAGCCGCTGGAGATCGTGCGTGGCACGGTGGCGGCATTGCAGGCTTGCGGCCGGCTGACCGGCCAAAACCGAAACCCCAACCCATCCGGAGAATTCACCATGGTTGCATTTACCAAGGTCGTCCTGTCGACCGATGCCGACGGCTTCGCCCGTTTTCATGACGAGCAGATCCCGCTGGGGCAGGGCACGCCGCAGGCAATGTTGTCGGAACTGTTTGCCAGCGGTGGCTTTCAGTTGCGCGAGAGCCCGGTCGGCTTTCGCAGCCAGTTCCACTGCACGGTGAATACCCAATGGTTGTTTGTGCTGCGTGGTCAGATGGAGATCGGTCTGCAGGGCGGCACTTCCCGGGTGTTTGGTCCCGGTGACCACTTCTACTCCGCCGACCTGTTGCCCGACGGTGCGACGTTCGACGCCAAGGTGCATGGTCACTGGAGCCGCCAGGTGGGGGCCGAACCCCTCGTGACGCTGTTCGTGCGGGCTTGAACGCCCGCGCGCGCCGCGTGTTGTCAGCATCCGGAAATTACCAAGAGGACCTTGTCATGGCATCACTGAGCCCCGCTGAAATCACCCGATACCGCGCGCAAGGCTACCTGATTCCGTCGTTCCAGCTGCCGGCGGCGCGGGTGGAGCAGCTGCGCGGTTCGCTCGAGCGCCTTATCCGTGACAACCCGGGGGTCCGGCCCGAGAAGCTGGTCAGCGCCCATGTGGTCGGAAAAGATGGTGCACCCAATGCCGAGGGAGTGCGCGGCAGCCAGGACTTCCTGGAACTTGCGCGGGACCCGGAGATTCTGGCGATGGTCGAGCAGGTGATCGGCCCCGACATCATCCTGTGGGGTTGCCATGTTTTCTGCAAACCCGCCGGCGACGGCCAGGAAACGCCGTGGCACCAGGATGGCCACTACTGGCCGATTCGACCGCTGGACAATTGCACGGTCTGGGTCGCACTGGATCCGTCCACCCGGGACAACGGTTGTCTGCGCGTGATACCGGGTTCGCAACGGGCGCGGCAGTGCCATCCGCATCTGCTGGAAGATCGTACCGACCTGGTACTCAATCTGCGTACCGACGAGACGACGTTTGACGTTTCGACGGCGGTGGACCTGGAATTGCAGAGCGGGCAGATGTCGATGCACGATGTCTACATGATTCATGGCGCACGCGTCAACCGTTCGACCCAGCGGCGCACCGGCGTGGCCCTGCGTTACATGCCGGGCAGCTCGGTGTTCGAGCGCAATCTGAACCCGGTGCAAGGCAAGTCCGGTGTGCCGGTGGCATTTGCGTCTCGACCCCTGTGGCTGCTGCGCGGCCAGGATCGCACCGGCCGCAACGATTTTCAGATCGGTCACTGATAGCCATGGCACCATGGCCGCGTTGCGCCGCTCCGATGGATCTGCGTGTCGCTCAGTGCGATGCCTGCATCTGGCCGGACAACAGCACATGTGTGCCCGGCGCGGCGCTGTTCATCGACCGCACCATCGCATGCGCGACATCGCGCGCGGCAATCGCGCGGTAGTTGGCCGGAATCAGTGCACTGATGCGCCGCATCAGCGCCAGTCCGATTTTTTCACCCAGCCGTCCGGCTTGGTCCAGCGCAGCCCGGTCACCATCCAGCATGGACGGGCGGGCGATCACCAGCGTGTCGAAACCCAAAGCGCGCAGCGCGTTTTCGGTTTCGCCCTTGATCCGGTTGTAGAAGATGCGTGAGCCTGCGTCGGCGCCCATGGCACTGACGACGGCCAGGCGCTGTGCGCCGGCCTGATGCGCCTGCCGGGCGAGCGCCAGCACGGCATCGTGGTCGATCGCGCGAAACGCGGCCTGGCTGCCGGCCACCTTGATCGTGCTGCCCAGCGCAATGTAGAGATCATCCACCGGCGGCAACACGGGCAGTTGCCCAAAGTCGACATGGTGGAAAAACATGTGCGCGTTCAGCGCATCGGGCGCGCGACGCCCGATCAGATGAATTGATCGGTAGCGTTTATCGGCCGAAAGAGCCGCCAGAACCGCCCGGCCCACGAGACCGGTTGCCCCCGCCACCATAGCCACCCGACCCGCCGCCGGAGCGTCCGCCACCACCACCGCCGCCATAAGAGCCACCTCCGCGATTTCCACCACCGTAGCCGCCACCGCCACGACGTTGTCCGCCGCGTTCGACCATCAGATCGACATTGGTGCGCATCGGATCGGGTTCACGCGGTGCACTGGTGCGGGGTGCAACATTGCCACCGCCGCGCAGCGGATCGGGTTGCCGATCGCTTTGCGCATGGCGCGGCTGAGATGACGGACCGCCGTAGCCTCCACCACCGTTACGACGACCGCCGCCGTTGTTTCCCAACGGGTAGCCGTCACCGCCTTGCGCAGGAGCCCGACCGGCGCCATTGCCGCCGCGGCCACTGGTGCGGGCGCCGTTGCCGCCACGCCCACCGCCGCCGCCACTGGCAGCGCCGCCGGCCTTGTTGTCCCGCACGCGCTGCATCATCTCGGTACGCGCGGCCTTGGCCGCAGCCATCATCACGTCACGGCTCGGCGGTTTGCCGGCACCGCCCCAGATCGTCTGGCGACCCATGGCGATGGGCTCGGCCTTCTCGCCCGGTTCGGGGCCGAAACCGTCGACCACATGGACCTCGACGTTCTGCTTGGTGTAGCGCTCGATGTCCTGCATGAAGCCTTCTTCATCCAGGCTCACCAGGCTGACCGCCGCGCCGTCCGCGCCGGCCCGCCCGGTGCGACCGATGCGGTGCACATAGTCTTCGCTGACGTTGGGAATGTCGTAGTTCACGACGTGGGGCAGCTCGTCAATGTCGATGCCGCGTGCCGCGATATCGGTCGCCACCAGGGCGCGGATATCGCCACTCTTGAAGCCACTGAGCGCCTGCGTGCGTGCGGCCTGACTCTTGTTGCCGTGCAGTGCCATTGCGTGGATGCCGTTTTTGGTCAGGAACTCGGCCACGTTGTTGGCGCCGAACTTGGTGCGGGTGAACACCAGCACCTGGCTCCAGTCGTGCTCGTTGATGATGTGCGCAAGCAGCGCCTTCTTCTTGCCACGGCCCACCGGATGGACGGTCTGCGTGATGCGCTGCACTGTGGTGTTGCGTGGTGTGACCTGCACACTCTGCGGATTCTTCAGCAGCGTCGCAGCCAGTTCACGGATCTCGTCGCTGAACGTGGCCGAGAACAGCAGGCTCTGCTTGTCCTTGGGCAAAACCGCCAGCACCTTCTTGACGTCGTGGATGAAGCCCATGTCGAGCATGCGGTCGGCCTCGTCGAGCACCAGGATCTGGACCTGGCCCAGGTCCAGCACGCCTTGCTGCAGCAGGTCCAGCAGTCGACCCGGCGTGGCTACCAGGATGTCGATGCCGGATTTGACGCGGCTGATCTGCGGATTCATGCCGACACCGCCGAAGATCACGGTCGACGACAGTTGCAGGAACTTGCCGTAGGTCTTGACCGATTCCTCGACCTGCGCCGCCAATTCGCGGGTGGGTGTGAGCACCAGAGCACGGATGCCGGTGCCGCCGAATTTGTTTTGCGCGCTGCGCGCCATGCTGAGTTTGTGCAGCATGGGCAGCACGAAAGCTGCGGTCTTGCCAGTTCCTGTCTGGGCGCCGCCCAGCAGGTCGTGCCCGTCGAGCACCACGGGTATGGCCTGGGCCTGGATGGCGGTCGGGGAGTCGTAGCCCTGCTCGCGCACAGCCTTGACGATGGCCGGAGCCAGTTTCAGATCTTCAAAGTTCATTATGGTATGTGGCACCCGTCCTGGGCGCTTGGCATGTCGACCCGTGCCGGTATCGCAATACCGGTCCAGTCAAAGGCAGACAGAGTAAAAAATGCGGGACGCGTGCGTGTTGCCGGCCCCCCAGCAGTTGCTGGCTTCGCAGGCAGCTGGAGGCCTACGAACACGGCGATTGTCGCACGACTGCGTGGCCCCACCCATGACAAGGGGGGTAGATTCCAAATAATCCGCATTCGCGGTGGCGCCGACTCTTGCGTTGTGCGACCATAAAAGGACAGAATGGGACGCCTTGCAGCCATGCGCGATCCCGTCTGAGGGTCTGTTTGCGCGTCGCTTGGACAGGCAGAACAAGAGCAAAGGCCTTTGATGAGTAAATACCGGTTGCGACGAATCGGGGTGGCAAGCAACGCCTCGACCATGCGTCCGACCCTGTCCGACTGCATCGAGCTGGTGCTCGACCAGGCGGGCGCGCTTGCTGACGACGTGCTCGATGCGCTGACCCGCCTCACCGCTGAAATCGAGGGCGAACCGGTAGACGAGTTACCCAGCGCGCAGGTCATGTCGGCGGTGCGGGTGCTGCTAGGCGATGCGCCGGCGGTGCGCGCAACCTTCGCATCCGAACTTCGGCGGCTGGTTTTTCACAGCAGTTCCAAGGACCTGGCGCAGAACGAGTCGGTACAGTTCGACGACCTGCGCTTTTACGACATCCACGAAATCGAGATCCATATCGAGTTGGCGCTGGCGCGTCAGGAAATCATCCGTGCGGCCGAAGAGATCCTGCCGCAGTTCGATTCTCTGGTCAGCTCCTTGCTGGGCTGGAACACGGTCCAGCCCACGCTCAATCCGCTCAAGCCCGAGGCCTTCGTGCGGGCTCTGCTCGAAACCCTGACGGCCTGGATTCCCAACGAAGACGTGCGCATGGACCTGTTGCGCCCCTCGGCCATTGCGATGGGCACCGGCCTGCGCTCTCTGTACCGCGAGGCCTGCGAATGGATGCGTTCGCAGGGTGTGCGGCCGGTCGAGCCCTTGCTGGGCGGCGCGGGCGACGGCGCGGCTGCACGCGCGCGCAAGACCCAGTCCGAGGTCGAGCGGACCATGCAGACGCTGGAAAAGCTGCGCCGTCTGCTGGCGGGCGAGCCCCATTCCCGGATCCATCCCGGGGTCATGCAGGATTTCACCCATACCGTGCCGGCCTCGCTGGTGGCCTTGCAGGACCTCAAGCTGGTCGAGCCGATGATGCAGCGCCTGGCCGAGCGATCGGTACGCCAGCTGGCAGTCGGCAAGGGTTCCGGCGCCGGTGCAGAGTCCATCGGCCAGAGGCGGACCCGCGAGCAAAACCAGCAGATCGGCCGCATGCTGGGTGAGGAGGTGGTCAGCCTGATGATCGACCAGCTGGTCAACGACGAACGCCTGCTGCAGCCGGTGCGTTTGCAGTTGCGCTCGCTCGAGCCAGCGTTGCTGCAACTGGCGCGGTCCGACCCGCGCTTTTTCATCGATCGGCGCCATGCGGCGCGCCAGCTGCTGGACCGGGTGGTGCAGCGCAGCCTGGCCTATCCGGCCGACGACGAGGAGGCCATCGCCGAATTCGCGGGCTGTGTGTCCGATGCGGTCAATGCCTTGTCGCGCAGCGCGGGTGACGCGGCGGCCTACGCGGGCGCGCTGGCCGATCTCGAGAAGGCCTGGAAGCAACGCGACGAAGCGCGGCTGCAGCGGCGCGAAGACGAGCGGCGTGCGCGTGAGCACACGCAGCAGCGCACCGTGCTGGCCCAGCGTTATTCCCAAGCCATGATGGAGCGCTTTCGTGACAGCGGCCTGCCTGAGCTGGTGGCCAGCTTCCTGCGTGGTCCCTGGTCCCAGGTGCTGGCCGAGCGCCATTTGCAGAACGGTGGCGAGCAAGCGGACCCGCAAGGCTATCGGTCGCTGGTCGACGACCTGGTCTGGAGCGTGCAGCTGGAGCTGGTGCGCCAGGACCATGCCCGACTGGTGCACATGATCCCGAACCTGCTGGCGCGGCTTAACGAGGGCCTGATGCTGATCCGTTACCCGCCCGAGCCGATTGCGATCTTTCTGGACGACCTCAGTGCACTGCATGACAAGGTGCTGGACGAGCATCGCCGCGCGCTGGCTGCGGCCCGCGCGGCTGCACGCGAACTCGGTGCGATCGAAGACGCGCCGGACTCGATCGGCGACCTGCCCGATGCACCGGATTCCGAAGCGCCACTGGATTCGGGCATCGTGCCGTTGCCGCTTACCGGTGGCGATTCGGTGCTGCAAGAGACCTACATCCCGTCTGACCAGTCGGTGGGGGCCGAGGTCGAGCTGATGCTCGACGGCGCCTGGGTTCGCGCCAAGCTGACCTGGATCGGGCGCAACCGCAAGCTGTTCATGTTCGTGTCCGGCGCCGGGCTGGCTCACGCGATGTCACGTCGAACCATGGACCGGCTACAGACGCAAGGCCGGATCCGCGTCGTGGTGCCGGTTTTTGACCTGTTGCTGGAGTCTGGCGTGGCGCCGCTCGCATCCTAGAAGGCAGTCGCGGGTGGTTGGCGCGTCCAGCGTCGATAATACAGGGTTGTGCGGGCCCGCGGCCCGCCCCGTACCATCCCGACCAGCAAGGAAACAGACCCCGCCATGGCGCAATATGTATTCACAATGAACCGCGTGGGCAAGATCGTCCCACCCAAGCGCCACATCCTCAAGGACATCTCATTGAGCTTCTTTCCGGGCGCCAAGATCGGCGTGCTCGGCACCAACGGATCGGGCAAGTCGACCTTGCTCAAGATCATGGCCGGCCTGGACAACGAGATCGAAGGCGAGGCGATCCCGATGGCCGGACTGAACATCGGTTACCTGCCTCAGGAACCCCAGCTCGATCCGACGCAGACGGTGCGCGAAAGTGTCGAAAGCGGCATGGAAGCCGTATTCAAAGCCAAGGCGCGGCTCGAAGAGGTGTATATCGCCTATGGCGCCGAAGATGCCGACTTCGACGCACTGGCAACCGAGCAGGCCGAGCTCGAGGCCATCATCGGCACCGCTGGAACCGACTCCGAGCACCAGCTGGAGATTGCCGCCGATGCGTTGCGGCTGCCGCCGTGGGACGCCAAGGTCGAGGTACTGTCCGGCGGTGAGAAGCGCCGTGTCGCACTTTGCCGGCTGCTGCTGTCCAAGCCCGACATGCTGCTGCTCGACGAGCCGACCAACCACCTGGATGCCGAGTCGGTCGACTGGCTCGAGCAGTTCCTGCAGCGCTACCCGGGTACCGTGGTCGCCATCACCCACGACCGTTACTTCCTGGACAACGCTGCCGAATGGATTCTCGAACTCGACCGGGGCTCCGGCATTCCGTACAAGGGCAACTACAGCGATTGGCTGACGCAGAAGCAGGAGCGACTGGTCCAGGAGCAAAAGGGCGAGGAATCGCGCGCCAAGGCACTGAAGAAGGAACTGGAGTGGTCGCGCCAGAACCCCAAGGCGCGCCAGGCCAAGAGCAAGGCCCGCTTGGCACGGTTCGAGGAACTGTCCGATTTCGAATACCAGAAACGCAACGAGACCAACGAGATCTTCATACCGGTGGCTGACCGCCTGGGCAACGAGGTGATCGAGTTCGTCAATGTCAGCAAGGCGTTCGGTGACCGCCTGCTGATCGACAACCTCAGCTTCAAGGTGCCTGCGGGCGCCATCGTCGGCATCATCGGCCCGAACGGCGCCGGCAAGTCGACGCTGTTTCGGATGATTGCGGGCAAGCAGCAACCCGACAGCGGCGAGGTGAAGGTCGGTGCGACCGTCAAGATGGCCTTCGTCGACCAGAATCGGGACGACCTGGCGAACGAGAAGACGGTCTGGGAAGACGTCTCGGGCGGCCTGGACATTCTCAACGTGGGCAAGTTTCAGATGGCCAGCCGCGCCTATTGCGGTCGTTTCAATTTCAACGGCGGCGATCAGCAAAAGCGCGTCGGCAGTTTGTCCGGTGGTGAACGCGGTCGTCTGCATCTGGCCAAGACCCTGATCGCCGGTGGCAACGTGCTGATGCTCGACGAGCCGTCCAACGACCTGGACGTGGAAACCCTGCGCGCGCTGGAGGATGCCTTGCTCGAGTTTGCCGGCTCGGTGATGGTGATCAGCCATGACCGCTGGTTCCTCGACCGCATTGCCACCCATATCCTGGCCTGCGAAGGGGATAGCCAGTGGACGTTCTTTGACGGAAACTACCAGGAATACGAGGCCGACAAGAAGCGCCGTCTGGGCGAGGAAGGTGCCAAGCCCAAGCGCATGCGTTTCAAGGCCTTGAAGTAAGCCTGCAGGGGCGGGCATGGGCTTGCCGGTGCGCCCACACGGCACACTGGCGCGATGGAGGAGCGAGATGAAAGTCACTGAACCGGAGCAGGCGCAGCGCTTTGCCGTCCTGTACCAGGCCACGATCGACCATGCGGTCTCCGGCGCGCCCGACCTCATGGCGCGCCTGGTGGCGCATACCCGGGCCACCTTGCGCGACCTAGAGTCCACGGCAGCGGATCGGCGTGAACGCGAGCGTCTCACCGGCTCCCGGCGCCAGCTCAACCAGTTCGAGTCCGATGCCATCGCTCGTTTTTCCGACGAGCTCGAGGCGGCCTTTGTACGTTTGGCCGTGCGCGAGCCGGCGACCGTTTCGTTGGCGGCGCAGCCGCATTTCGACGACATCGCCGGCATGGATGCAACGCAGGTACGGCAAAGTGTCGAGAGTGCGCGGGTGCGCCATGCGGTGCAGATTGCTGCCGACCATGCGTTGGCCGAACTCAGCCAGCTGATCTGCACGATGCTGGGGTTGGAGCAGGTTCAGCTCGAGCGCAATCCGCTGCGACCGGCGGTCTACGTGGATGCGCTGGCGGCGGCACTGAGCCAGTTGTCGGTGCCTGCCGTCGTGCGCCAGGGCTGGCTGTCGATGATGTCGGGGGCACTCGGCCAGGAGCTCGACATCTATTACCGGCAATTGTGCTCCGATCTGCGCGAGCGCGGTGTCGCTGCCGGTGCGGCGCCAGGTGCTGCGTCTGCCGGGCTTGGCATCGCGGCGGCTCCGGACACCCATGCGCTGACTCTTGAGCGGCTGCGTCAGTTGCTGGTGCACGGGCCCGCCGACGTGCAGGACGAAATCGCGCAGCAGTTCCATACCGAATTCGAAGACACGGTCGATGCATCTGCGCCGCAATCGGCCGATGGCGGCGCTGCCGAAAGCGGCGCCGATGACGCGCTGTCGGCGTTCGGGCCCACCGTGCCTGCCGCGCTCGACGCGGTGCAGGACATGGACCAGATGGCACGGGTGGTGCGGCGCATCGAGACGCTGCAGCCGGATGTCCAGGTCGGCCTGCAAGCTGCCAGCCGCGAACATTTGCGCCGCTCGGCGCATGGCCTGGACCAGAGCCTGGCGCTGGAGGTGGTGGCGCTGATGGTGGACAACATCTGCCACGACCGGCGGCTGCTCAGGCCGGTCCAGCAACTGGTCGCGCGTCTGGAGCCGGCGTTGTTGCGCCTGGCGCTGGTGGATCCGCGCTTCTTCAGCCACAAGCAACATCCGGCGCGGCGCCTGCTGCATGAGATCACCCATCGCAGCATTGCGTTCGAGTCGGTCGATTCGCGCGGCTTCAGCGGCTTCATGGAGCCGTTGCATGACGCGGTGATGCCGCTGGCCGACGGGGCCATCGACAACGCCGAACCCTTCGACCATGCGTTGGCCCGGTTGGTGGCCGTGTGGGACGAACCGGCCGGCCGCGAGCGGCGCCAGATTGCTCGCGCCGTGCACGCGCTGCAACAGGCCGAACAACGCACGGCGCTCGCCGCGATCATGGTGCGCGAGGTGCTGGCCCGCCCGGATGCGGTACTGGTGCCGTCCACGGTACTCGATTTCCTGTGTGGCCCCTGGGCGCAGGTGGTGGCGCACGCACGCATCACCGATCGCAGCGGCGCGGACGATCCTGGCGCTTATGCGGGATTGATCGACGAGTTGATGTGGAGCGCGCAGCCGACGCTGACGCACCAGGACGTACCGGCGCTGCGTCGCCTGATGCCCCGGTTGCAGCAGGTGCTGCAGCAGGGCCTGGCGTCGATCGAGTGCCCGGCGCAGCAGACGCAGGACTTTTTTGCAATGCTTGGCCAGTTGCACCAACGTGGGCTCGAGCAGCCGGCGTTCGCGGATACCGAGATCGTCGAGCGTACGCTTGGCGGTATCCCGGAGCATTCGCGCTGGACCGAGTCGGACAGTACCTGGCTGGTGCCGTCGGAGGCCCAGGTCTCGGGCTTCATCGACATGCCTTTCGGTGCTGCCGCGCCGGCAGATGCCGTGCTGGCCGGTCAGCTGGTCGTGGGTACCTGGGTGGCCTTGAAGGCCGAGGGCAGCTGGAGCCGGACCCGCCTTGCCTGGGTCAGTGCCAATGGCAGCCTGTTGCTGTTTTCCGATGTGCTGGGCTTTATCCAGTCGCTGTCGCGCCGGGCCTGCGAGCAGCTGCACGCGCTGGGCGATCTGCGCATCATCTCGACCGATCCGGTCGAAGACGCGCTAGACGCGGTGGCCCGCACCGCCTTGCGCAACAGCGTCGACATCCGTTTCTGACACCAGCCGCTGCGCGTCTGGCCCCCCGAGGGGGTGCTCGATAGCTTGGGGCGGCCCAGCGCTATCGGGACAGCTTTTGGCGGATCAGGTCGATGTGGTTGCGCAGCGCGTAG
>JBDTMH010000075.1:0-17794 GCA_039934375.1 Burkholderiaceae bacterium
ATGTCGTCGTCAAGCTTGATCAGCATATGGGCCGGCACCCGCACGTATTCGGCCAACCCGCCGTCGAAGGTCTCGCCCAGCAGACCGCCATTGACACGGTCGATTGGATCGACCAGCACCCGGTCGCCGCGTTGGAATCCCTGAACCTGGGCGCCCAAGTCGACCACCTCGCCGGCCACGTCAATGCCGATGATCAGCGGCAGCGGCACCTTGATTCCCGGCATGCCGTTGCGCGTGAACACGTCATGGTAGTTGAGCGCGCACGCCCCCACCTTGAGGATCACGTCGCCTGGACCCATCTCCGGCTTACGATAGGCGGGTTGGTAGACCAGTTTTTCCAGTCCGCCGTGTTCATGTAGTACTACTGCACGCATGTCATATTCTCCTTATGTTTGCCGTCACCGGCTGCGGGTCAGATAGACGCCCCGGCCGCTGGCGATCAGCGCGTCATGCTCGTCGTAAAGCTGGGCCTCGGCCGTCGCCAGGGTGCCACCCAGCTTGATCACGCGTGCGCGTGCCAACAGCGGTCCAGGCATGGCTGCCTTGTGGAAATCAACGCGCATGTCGATGGTCGGAACACCGCGTCCGAGCCGGGCTGCAATGGCGTAGTCCGCCGCCAGGTCGATCAGCGCCGCGAGTATTCCGCCGTGGGTGTAGCGGATGTCCGGGTCGGACACAAACTCCTCGCGCCATGGCATCGTGATCTCCACGCTGTGCGCGTCGAGTTTGCTCAGGCTCACACCTAGCCATTTGTGAAACGGCGAGTTGGGCACCATCGCGGCCAGCGTCTCGAAGTCCAGCTTGGGCCCATCGATACTGTGTGCGGATGGGGGGGAATTTGTTGGGGCATTGTTCATGCGTTGACCTTCTTGATGACCCGCAATGCGGAAACGGATGGAAAACTCATTGGCCTCCGAGATAGAGCTGTGCGACCTTGGGGTCTTCCAGCAGGTTCTGCCCCGAGCCTTCGTAGGCGTTGCGTCCCAGGTCCAGAACGTAGCCACGGTGCGAGAGCGCTAGCGCAGGCTTGGCGTTCTGCTCCACCATGAGGATGCTGACGCCCGCCCGGTTGATGGCGGCAACCTGCTCGAACATGGCCTGCACGAAACGCGGTGCAAGTCCGGCAGTCGGCTCGTCCAGTAGCATGATCCGGGGATCGGGCATCAGAGCGCGCGCCATGGCCAGCATCTGCCGCTCTCCACCTGACAGGTTGCCGGCCGGTTGCGTCACGCGTTCCGCCAGACGTGGAAACAATTCCAACATGATCGCCAGCCGCTGTTTCAGCGCAAGGTCCTTGCGCGGTGTCAATCCGATCTCGAGGTTTTCGCGCACCGACAAGGTCTCAAAAACGTTGTCGCGTTGCGGCACGTAGCCCAGACCGTGTCGGACGATGGCGCTGGACGCCAGGCCCGTAATGCTGGTGCCCTTGAGCGTGATGCGCCCGCCCTTCAGTTTCACAAGCCCGATCATGGCCTTGAGCAAAGTGGACTTTCCGGCGCCGTTGGGGCCCACGACGGTCACCATCTCGCCTTCGCGCACCACCAGATCCACGCCGTTCAGAATGTCGACCTCGGGCGTATAGCCCGCCACGACCCGTTCCACCTGCAACACCACGGAAGCGTCGGATGGTGTCATTCCGTGGTCCCTCCGAGATAGGCCTCGATGACCTTCGGGTCCGCGCGCACGCTCTGCGGCGGGCCATCTGCGATCACGGTGCCTTGCGCCATGACGATGACCCGGTCAGCTCGAGTCATCACGACATCCATGTCATGTTCGACGAACAGGAAAGTTATGCCTTGTTCACGCCGAAGCGTTTCGATGTGGTCCAGCAAACGATGACCCAGGGTTGGGTTGACTCCGGCCATGGGCTCGTCGAGCAGCACGATCTTGGGTTCGGTCATGAGGATGCGTGCCGCCTCCAGCAACTTGCGCTGCCCGCCAGACAAGTTGCCCGCGTAGTCGCCGACCTTGGCGTCGAGACCGAACACTTTGAGCAGTTCCATGGCACGTGTCCTTGCCGACCGCTCGGAGACTCTTGCGCGACCTGCTTGCAGCAACAGGCCTGCAAGGTGCTCGCCCGGCTGGCGCGGATTCGCCAGCAACATGTTGTCCAGCACACTCAGCCCCGCGAAAACGCGCGTCAACTGAAAGGTGCGCGCCAACCCAAGTTGCGTGATGTTGTGCGGAGCCATGCCATCAATGCGCCGATCCTGCAGGCGAACTGAACCCTTGTCGGGCCGCGTCACGCCACTGATAAGATCAAACATGGTGGTCTTGCCGGCACCATTCGGCCCGATCAGAGCCGTCACGGAACCGGCCTTCACGCTGAAGCTTGCGCAGGCCACCGCGCGCAGGCCACCGAAAGTTTTCGAAACACCGCCCACGACAAGGATGTCACCAGTCACCGCGACACCTCCGTCGCTAGGCTGCAGTCACCGTTGGAGATACCGCCGCGGCTCATGATCGGGCCACCATTTCCGCACGACTGCCGAGAATGCCTTGTGGTCGCCACATGCTCAGGCCAATAAGGAACAGGCCCACAATGATGAAACGCAGCGATGCCTGCTGGCCGCCGTTCAGCCCGAAATCGAGAAAGCGCGTGCCCTCAATCAAACTCCAGAACAATACGCTGCCCAGCGCCACGCCCCAATAACTGGCAATGCCCCCAAGCACCAGCGCGGCGTAACCCAGGAAAGTAAAGGTGGGATCGAAGACTGTGGGATACAAGTAGGTGACGTTGAGCGCCAGGAAAAAGCCGGCGATCGCGGCCAGTGCTGCGGCAATACCCAGAGATTGCAGTTTGTAGGACAGCACGTTCTTGCCCAGTCCGGAGGCCGCGTCTTCGTCCTCGCGCACCGCCTTGAGCACGCGTCCCCACGGTGTCTTCTGCAAGGCCGCGAGACTGGTCAATAGCAGGAGAAAGACGCCCCAGACCGCGACCAGCAGGGGCAACTGGGTTCTATTTTCCAGACCCAGAGGTGCCAAGCGCGCCAGCGCCCATGCCACGAAGGCGCGCCATTCGCCATCGAACCCCACCACACCTTGGTTGCCACCGGAAAACTCGGCGTTCTGCAGCGTGTAGCGGACGATCTCGGCGAACGCAATGGTGGCGATCGCAAAATAGTCCGATCGCAGCCGCAGTGACGGCAAGCCCACCAGCACCCCGGCAAACACGGCCAGCGCCACGCTTGCCGGCAATGCCGCCCATAGCGACCAACTGTGATCGGTGACCAGCAGCCCCACGGTGTAGGCCCCAATCGCCATGAAGCCCGCCTGACCGAAGTTGAGAATACCGGTGAAGCCGGCATTGAGCTGCAAGCCGAGCGTGAAAATTCCGTAGATGCCTGCCACCACACCCACGCCGATCCAAAAATCGAAGCTCATGATTTGCGCCTTGTTTTACCGAAGATGCCCTGCGGAAGCACCAATAGTGTGAGGATCAGGATCACGAAGCCGACTGACGGCTTCCAGCGGGGGTTGAAGAACAGCGTCGCCCACTCCTGCGAAAGTCCGATGATCAGGCCACCCACCAGCGCGCCGTACGCATTGCCGATGCCCCCCAGGATCGCAGCAGCAAAAAGGCTCAGCAAGAGCGTCAATCCAAAGTTTGGATTGAAAGTGCCAATGGCGGCTGCGTATAGCAACCCGGCCAGGCCGGCCAACGACCCGGATAGCAGCCAGGTGACGATCACGATACGCCGGGTCTCAACCCCCGAGACCTCCGCCAGCGCGCGATTGTCGGCGTAGGCCCGCATCTGTTTGCCCAGTAGCGTGTGGCGGAGCATCAACCCGACCAGACCCATCGTGATCATGCCGCTTACCAGGACAATGCCCTGCATCATGCCCAGCCGCATTCCGCCAAACTCGAACGAACTCAGGATATCGATGCCCAGAGTGCGTGCCTGCCCCCCGGACACGAACTGAATGGAGAAGCGGATCACCAACGCCAGGCCAATGGCTGTCAGAAACAACTGCAGTGAACCAGCCCGCGCTTCGCGCATCCGGCGCCAGACCAGAGACTCGGTCGCATAGGCGAGCAATGCGGTTGCGGCAATCGCGCCGGGCACTGCCAGCGCGAGCGGCAATCCGAGGGTGGACAATCCGATGGTGAAGTATGCGCCGGCCGTCAACAGGTCGCCGTGCGCGAAATTGACCAGACGCAACACGCCGAACACCAGGGTGAGACCAATCGCCCCCAGTCCCAGATAGGAACCGGCCACCAGCCCGTTGAGGGTAGCCTGACCAGCGGCCACCAACCCGAATGCACCGGCCAGAACTGCCGCTACACCGGCCAGTCCAATGAGCACCAGTGCGGGTCTGGAAATGCGCGCAAGAAAAGGTGGTGACATCAAATTTTCCTCATCGGATCAGCTCTGGTGCGGCCAGAAAACGATATGCCTGCGCAGCAGCTCCAGCAGATAGCCCAGAATGCCGCCAATAGCCGCCAGCGATACCACCCCGGCGAACATCACCGCAATGTTCAGCTCACTGGAATAGGTCTTGATCAAGTAACCCAGGCCGGCACTGGACGCAACGAATTCAGACACGACGCAGCCGATGAAGGACAGCACCAGCGCAATCTGCAATCCAGCCAGGATGTGGTTTGCTGCACTCGGAAGCCTCACGTCCACCAAAGTGCGCCAGCGACTGGCCGACGCCGCCCGGTACAGGTCGAGCAAATTGCCGTCGGCCGACATCAGGCCGGCCACGGTGTTGATGAACATCGGGAAGAAGCACAACAATCCGACGGTCACCAGCTTGGAGGAAAGCCCAACGCCAAAATAGACCACGATGAGCGGCGCAACCGCCACCGTGGGCATCGACTGTATTGCGATCACGATCGGATACAACGTCAAGCGAACCGGGCGCCATTCCACGGCAATCAATCCCATCACCAACCCGAGCAGCGAACCCACCAGCCAACCACCCAGCGCACCTTGCAGTGTGAACGCAGCATGCGGCCAGAAGCTGCCACCGATCCAGCCACGTAGCAACTCGCCGCCGACCGCCAGCGGCCCCGGAAGCATCTGGGGGGACAACGCAAATGCAGAGATCGCTCCCACCCATAAGCTCAGCAGCACGGCCACCGTGAGGGCCGTGGCAATGAAGACTTTGGCGGCTTCACGCATGGCCGGGTTCCCTATGTCCGCCATCCCAGAACAGCAGTCGCGTGCGCAGCAACCGCACTGCAGCGTTGCACAGCAGCCCGACCACCCCCAACACCAAGAGGCCGCCGAACGACAGCGGCAGGTCGAACCGGGTCGAGGCATCCTGTATCAGAAAGCCCATCCCGCGCGTCGAGCTGATGAACTCCATGACGACACATCCAATCAGCGCGAACGCCACCGCCACTTCCAGGCCGGCGAACAGATGCACCAGCGAGCCCGGAAGTTTGACGTGGCGCCAAATGTGCGCACGGCTGGCCCCGGCTGCGCGAAACAGGTCCACCAGGTTGGGATCAAAGGCTCGGAACCCCGCCAGCGCGTTAGTGAAGATTGGAAAGAAGCAAATCAACGCCACCAGAACCACGTTGCCACCAATGTCGAAGCCCGCCCATAAAAAGACCAGCGGTGCGATGGCCACCTTGGGTGTCGCTTGCACCGCGACCAATGGCAGCAACAATGCACGTTCGGCCCAGCGGGATTCAGAAATCAACGCGGCAAAAAATATAGCAATGGCAGCGCTTGCAAGGTAACCGATTGCAGTGGCGATGAGTGTGGGTTTGAGCTGCGCCCAGATCGTTCCATCCATGATATTGGCAATCAACGCCGCGGCGACCTGCAAGGGCTGGGGCAGCAGATAGTCCGGTACCCAGGCACGCACCGCCACGAGGTGCCAAACCGCCAGCAGTACCAGTACGCCGGCCATCGGGTACAGGATCACCGCGAGGTGGCTGCGCTCAGTTTGCATCGGCGGTATCCGGCTGCATGGCCTGGAACATGTTGCGCAGGTGCTTGCAATAACCACCGAATTCGGTTGACGCCATCATGTCCATGGACCGTGGGCGTGGTAGCACGACATTCAGCGCATCAACGATACGCCCCGGACGCGGCCCCATCACCAGCACCCGATCCGAGAGGTATACCGCCTCGGGGATCGAATGCGTGATGAACAACACCGTCTTGCCACTGCCCGCCCAGATACGCAACAGCTCGTCCATCATGGATTCACGCGTCATCGCGTCCAAAGCGGCGAACGGTTCGTCCATCAGCAGCAGTTGGGGGTCGCTCAGCAAGGCGCGGGCAATTCCCACACGCTGCTGCATGCCACCCGACAATTCGTGCGGGTAATGCTCCGCAAATCGCTCCAGTCCTACCATTTCCAGCAAGCCTGTGGCTCGCTTGCGATGGATCGCCGTGACTTCTCCACGCGCATGCACCGGCACCAACACGTTGTCGATGACACGCTTCCAGGGTAGCAAGGTCGGCCGCTGGAACACGATCCCCACATCCGGCCGTGGCGCACTGACCCGGGTACCCGCAAGCGAGATGCTGCCCGTAGTGGCTGGCAACAGACCCGTGGCAAGTTTGAGCAAGGTCGACTTGCCACAGCCCGACGGGCCGAGCAAAGACACGAACTCGCCCCGGTTCAATGTGAAGCTCAGGTTCTCCAGTGCCGCCAGTGGTCCCCGGCTTGTGGGGTAGACGAGCGAGAGCCCCTCTACTTCCAACTGCGTCAAACCAGCCTCACTTGGCACTGCGCGCTTGCCGCTCGACGACCAGGGGGTCGAAGTTGTTAATGGCATCGACGAACTGGCCCGAGTAGAGCTTGCTCAGGTCAAGGTCCGCACGCGGTATCTGTCCTTCGTCGGCCAGCACCTTGATCAGAGTCTTCCAGGAAGACTCCGTGTAGGAACCGATCTTCTTGCTCGGCACGCCGGTGTAATCGTCTACAGCCGCGCGGTCAAACATGGCCTGCTTCATATCCATCGCCAGCTGCTCTGCTTCCTTGCCCGGGGCCGGCTTGGCCGTGGGCACCGCTTCCCAGTAAGCACGCACGCAGCCCTCGACGTTGGCCTTGCAGGCCACCCAGGACTTGGCGATCGCGCGTCCGAAATTGCCGACCAACTTTGGATTCTCGGCAATCAGCTTGTTGGGTGCAACTATTCCGTTCGAAAAGATGGTGCGGTACTGCTCGGGAATCGGCAATCGACGCAGCGGAATGCCCGATAGCTCCATGCGGCCATGCTCGCTCACGAACATGTTCATCGCATCGACCTCGCCATTCTGCAAGCGGCGCCAGGCTGCCGCGCCCAGCCCGATCGGCAGGAACTCGACGTCTTTTCCGGCCGTGAGGTTTGCCGTCGCAAGCATGGCGCGCGTGAGCGGCAGGTTACCTGAAGTGGGTGCAATCACACCTAGCTTCTTGCCTTTGAGGTCCGCAATCGTCTTGATGGGGCTCGACTCCAGCACAGCGAACTCGAACGACTGGGCGCGGAACCAGTTCATCACGAACGTGACGGGCAGCGGCTGACCCTTCGCCAGTGCGGTGATGGCCAGATCCGGTATAGCAATGCCAAGGTGTACCTGGCCGCTGGCAACCATCGGCAGCAGGACACCGCTGCCATTCACGGTGACCATTTCCAGCTTCAAGTTCTCATCCTTGTAGTAACCGAGCTTATTGCCGTAAAAAATGAATGCGAACTGGACGTTAGGCGGCGCGGGAAACCCGAGGATTGCCTTTTCCTGCGCTAAGACCGGTGCCGTGACACCGGCTGCGGCCATGAGCGCCACAGGGACTGCGGCGCGACGAAATATGGACAGAAGTTTCACGATGAATCCTGAGTTGGCGGAAAAAACGAAGGGGCTGCCACCCAGGCGCCGTCAACGACGACGCCGACTTGGCGGGAGAGCTGCAATATGTCGACGGCAGGGTCGCCCCGCAGTACCAGCAGATCGGCCAGCTTGCCCGCCTCCACTGTGCCGAGATCCTTGTCAAGGCCGAGAAATTGCGCCGCATCGAGGGTGGCCGTGCGCAAAGCGCGCATCGGCGACAGGCCGGCCTCGACGAACAACGCCAACTCCTTGTGCAACGAACGACCCGGCATCAGGCCGCAGGACGGGCAATCACTCCCGGCGAGCAATCGCGCTCCCGCGCGCTCGAATGCGCTCACCATTTCGAGTCGACCGTCCATCCCTGAACGGATCGCCTGCAACTGCGCGAGACTGAAGGCGTTCTTCACCCCTGCCACATCCAGCGTGGGATCAATCCAGTCGGGAACCGCCACGTCGCCGGCATCGCCTGGCGACGACGGGTTGCCTTCGATTGCGGCGTGCGCGATCGCGGTCTCAACCACCACAGTTGGCACGTTCCAGACTCCAGCCTCGGCGGTACGCTCCGCCAGCTCGCGCATGCGCGCAGGCGTCGTGTGCAACCAGCCGACGAAACGCTCCGGTCCGGCCTCGGGCCGGGTATCGAGCGCGAAGTCGTAAGAGCGGAAATGCTCGATTGAATCCTGCTTCGCTGCCAGCGCCCCGGCCAACCCTTTGGAAAAAGCCACGTGGCCCACCACCTGCATACCCTGCTCGCGGGCGGTCGCAATGATCTCGTCGTAGATATCGGCATCCAGGTCGTTGTAGACCTTGATGCAGTCGTAACCGGCGCGTTCATGCTCCAACACGGCGGCGCGTGCTTCCTCGCGCGAACGTACCAGTTGGCCAAACATGGCCAGACCGGGAAACGTGAAACGCGTCTCCAGTATCGGGCCGGCCGTATAGATGCGCGGGCCCAGCAGGCGACCCGAGCGAACCGCGTCGCGGATTCGCAGATGCAGTGGGGTACCCGCCATGTTGCGGACCATGGTCACGCCGTTATCGAGCAGGCTTTCGAGGTATTCGGCGGCGCGGCGCATCGCCGATTCTTCGTCTGGCGCACCGTGTTCGGTACCGACGTCCACCGGAAGCAGGTGCACGTGCATGTCGCACAGCCCCGGCATGACCGTCCAGCCTGTAGCATCGAGCCATATTGCGTCCGGCGGTACTTGCAATTGCGCTGAGGGCCCGACCGACTCGATACGCCGTCCGCGCACCACCACTGTATGGTCCGTAAGCGTTGTCTCACCCACCATCGTCAACACGGAGCAATGGACCAGAGCAAAGCTGCCGGCAGTTGCAGCAATGTCTGATTGCAAGTCAGGCACCTACTGCCTCCAGTTGCGCGAGTTCAGCAGCGCGTGCCTGCAGCGCCTTGCGGTCGATCTTGTTAGTGCCACCCAACGGCATGTGATCGATGAACCATACGCGGCGTGGATGCAGGTACGGGGCCGCGTGGTCGATCACGAACTGCTTCACTTCCTGTTCGCTCGGTGCCGCCACAATCGCCGGGCCACTGGCCAGGCATTCAGACATGAAAGGCGTGGCGTATCCGGCTGCGATCAGCAGCTGGCTGCGGTGCGAAAGCAGAACTCCCTTCGGTCGTCCCGTGGATCCCGAGGTATACAGCACCAGCGCGGCGTCGTCGGGTTGGGGCTGGAATGCCACAAAACTTCCGGGATAAAGAAATGATTCGAAAAGAGGATCTTCCAGGCGAACGAACTGCCGACTAGCGGGAACCCCATTCAGTCCGGCCGCATCAGCGAAGACGATCGCCATGGCGGCATCGTCACACATGAACCGCAAGACCTCGGCGCCGGCGCGCGGATTGACCGGCACCGCAATGCAACCGGCGCGCATGCTGCCCAACAGCACAGCGACGGCACGCGCCGAATTGCTGCACACCAGACCCACCCGCTCTCCTGGCGCGATACCGGCGCTGCGCAGGCCGCCAGCCACGGCATCGGCGAGCACGTCAATCTCTCCATAGGACCAGCGCCTAGGTCGCGCCGGATCCGACAAGTCCACCAACGCAAGAGTGTCCGGCGCCGAGCCGGTGGCCAGCGTCTTGCCCAGATTAGCGGGCAATGCGAGCGGAATCATGCAAACTCCAGATACCCGGCCCGAGCCCTCTCGGAGGGCTCCGTCACGGACAGCAACCTACTTGGCGACGACTTGCTTCAAGACGGAACGCTTGCCGGAACCAAATGTGAAGACATCGAAAAGGCCGGTGGTGAGATCACCATTGGGGCCAAAACGCATCTGCCCGGAGGCTCCGACGTAGTCGATCTTCTGGCCCGCTTTGGCAGCTTTGATGGCCGCGGGAAGAGTTGTGAAGTTGAACTGCGGCGCGCCCTCGGTCACGATGCTGCGGACCTTGTCGCGGATAGCGCCGGGCTCGGTACTGTTGGCCGCAACCGAAGCCAGGAAGCACATGATGGCACTGTCAAATGCATTGGTAGAGAAAGCCGCATTTTCGACGCCGCCTTCATCCTTCCAAAGCTTTGTAAAGGCCTTGAAAGCTTCCGAATCCTTTGGCGAGCCAGCCACTACACCACGCGCGCCTTCGAGCGAAGCAGCCGGGATATTGGCCGGCACAGTTGCCATGGACATCGCATCGGGCAGGAACAGTTTTTTGGCGTCGAACTTGCCCGTGCGAACCAATGCAGCACCGAGCTTGGCATAGGTTTCGGGGTAGTCGACGATCAGGTACGTGTCGGGCGCGCCGTCCACGAGCTTGCCGGCCTCGGAATCGAAGCTGGCCTGCTGCGGATCGAAGCCGATCGGACCCTGAATTTTGCCGCCGGCAGCCGTCCAAGCCTTGGAAACGCTCTTGGCCAAGCCTTCGCCATAGGGCTCGTTGCGGTAGGCGATGGCCAGTGTCTTGCCGGCCGGGGACCCCATGCCGTCGATCATTGCGGCCATCAGCGCGTTGGTCTGAATCGCATCGGCCGGCACAATGCGAAAAATCGTGCCGTCGTCCTTGACTGTGCGCAGACGCTCGCTGGAGGCCAACGGCCACAGTGTCATTTTCTTCTGCATCGTGACGCCATTCAAAATGGCAATCGATTCGCCCGTAGTCCCTGGGCCAAGGATGCAGGAGGCGCCCTTGTCCACCACGGTGCGTGCGGCCTGCAATGCCGCCTGCGGATCGCCCTGGGGATCGGCTACCGCGATCTTGATCGCCATCCCCAACCCGGCCGACTGCGCAGCCTTGTTGGCGACGGTCACCGCCAGCCTGGTAGCTTTGTCGAATGCAGGGCCGGAGTCGGACAGTGGGCCCGTGAGCTCCGGCAACGAACCAATGGTCAGGTCGGCAGCGTTGGCCGACGTTACGCTTGCGGAACAGAGCAACGACAGCACGGTTGCGCCAACGCAGAGAACGAATGGACGGTTGCGTTTCATTGATAATCCTTCAAGTTGTTATTGAGTGCTCAGTAATTTTATGGGGCGTTTTACCGACATGTCAACGTGAATCACGAATAAGTAACATTTATGTCCAGCAACAAACAAGCAAATGGCGTTCAAACGAAGCCTGGCCGCGCGCCCAAGGCAACGGTCGGCGCCGCATCAATCCGGGACGGACGCGACGATCACCATGAACGACTCGGCATCGCCATCGTCCACTCCGCGAAGGAGCGGGTCGCCGGTGAAATGGCCGTTGCGCCGGAGCATTTGGACGCGGCCGGCATGGTCCGCGGCGCGAATCTCGTGGCGTTCGCGGACGAGCTGGCTGCGTATGGGTGGGACTGGCGCAGCATCACGCCATTGGAGACCAAGGTGAGTTATTTCCAGCGCAGCTCATCCAGAGCCCTGGGGGCGGAAAGCGTACAACTGCATCTTGGCGCAATGAACATGGTATGGCAGACCTCGATCTACGAGGCAGGTGGAAGCCCGATTGCCCTGGTGACCCACACCTTTCTGGTCCATGCCTCGAAATGCTCCACTGTCGCGCCAAACGAATTGCCCGATGGTGACGCGAGCATTGTGCCGATGCCTACTTCCGATTTCACGGAGCCACGGCGCAACGCCCCCGGGCGCATCCGTCCGACCACAGAAGCCACCGTCGCCCAACGGCGTGAGCAAATCGCTGCAGCGGCTTGTCGGGTGATCTCGCTGCACGGATTTGCGGGGGCCAGCATTCGCGCGATTGCCGACGAGGCGGGACTGCATGTGCCCACCCTTTACCAATACGTTGACAGCAAGGATGAGGTGCTGGAGCTGGCCTTCCTCTGGCTGGTGGACCAGTCGCGCATGGACATTGAAGTTGCCACTCAGAGTTGCAGCAGCGCGCACCAGAAACTGCTCGCCATCATCAGCACCTTGACCTGGCGTGGAAATCAGAACCGCGAGCATATGGGCATGCTGAACCGCGAGCTCAAGTCCCTGTCGCCCAGGGCGCGCCTGCGAGTCATGGGCGAGATCCAGACGCTACTGGGTCGGATCGCAACGGTGATCGAAGAAGGCGTATCCACCGGGGAGTTCCGAAGCGTCGATCCATTGCTGGTCGCCAACTTCGTGGATGCCGTGGTGGACGTCTGGGCGTTGCGCCAGTTCTCGATCAAGCGCATGGGCGTGAAAGCGTTTGAAGCCGAAGTGGTGTGTTTCCTGGAGGCGGCGCTGCTTCAGGCTTGAGTACATTTGTGCTGCGCCCGCCGGTATTGGCCCGCAGTGCGCACCGTTCAGAGCACGGCTGAACTGCTGAAACCCTCTCGACGCGCTCACGACGAAATCTTTCTCAAGCGCTGGTCCGTGACACACGGCTGTTCAGGTAGCCTCGGACAACTCGAGTCCGATGCCGGCCGCATACGCCGGGGCGACACGCAGCCGATTGCCAGACAGTTCGTGCGGCACACCGTTCTCCAGCAGCAGGCGGCTGCATCGTGCAACGTCATCGACTTCCAATTGCAGTCCCACACCGTGGCCCCCGAACGGCGCATGCAGCGCGCCCATGGCGGCACCATGACGGCGACTTAATTCGGACGGCGACAGTACGGTGAAGGCCTGCTTGCGCGGCGTATCGAAGCGCAACTCGTTCGCCGAGCTCTCACTGGGCGGGAAACCGAAGAAAGCGCTGAGATAGTCGACGTCGGCCTGCGGGTCGGCGCTCACGTACACCAGGCCAGTGACCCGTTGCACGCCATTGGCGTGTTGCTGGTAACCGGGCATCCAGATGCTCTGCGGCTTGCGGTGCTCCGATAGAAAGAGCGACATGAAGCGACGCTGGGTGTTCCACATGTACAACGAACTGCTGTCGGTTTCGTCCCAGCCGCCTTCGGGCATGCGCACGCGACGTCGCGCACTGATGATAGGGTCCGGCCGCAATCCGGCCGCCACCATGCCCGCCCGATCGCGGTCCAGACTATCGGACGTCAGACTGTTAAACAGCAGCCCCTCGCCGCCGTCGAGCCGCGTCAGCAACTGCCGGAGCGAAGGGATGCAAACGCGATCCAGGTCGCCTATCAGTTCCAGATAAGTGCCCTGAAATTGCACCACCGTGTTGCTCGAACCGAGCTCGACATGCTCCATGACCGGCATCACCGTGAAGCCCAGGCGCCGAAACACGTTGGCCGCCATTTCAAGGTTCCGGACAATAGCAACGAAGTGATCCAGCGAGCGAAGCGGACTTGCCATCGGAATTCTTTCAGTCGCCAAAGTGGCGGAAAATTATTCTATTGGAGCCTGAACCACTGCTGTCGTAATATCGGGCGAACAGAATGGATTGGAATCACCATGCAGATGTTGTCCAAAGGCTGGGACGGGCCGATGTTCATTCTGATGACGGCGAGTCACTCCGTATTATGAAAGACGCTGGTCCGCCTGCTGCCGGCCATCACAGTTAAAAGTCAGGCAATTTCCTGATCGCACTTTTCGACCGCGATAGTTAACTTGACCCGCGGCGGCCGCCGGGTGACCAACCAAAACGGTGCCGCGACGGCCATGCGCTAGACGGCTGGATAAGTATTGAGTTCGGGACGGCGCCCGACCAGAAGTCTTGCGGTAATCCAGACGAAACGGAGAACGTGAAATGTCAAGTACAAATGAAAGCGGCGTCCGGCCCATTCAGCGTCGGTTCGTCACTATAAATGGGGTTGAATTGGCAATGCTGGAGGCTGGCTCTGGTCCGAGTATTGTTCTTGTTCACGGCTCTGTGACGACGAGTGAGCTGTTTCGCGAGACGCTGGCGCATTTTTCCGATCGCTATCACTTGGTGGCTGTGGATTTGCGTGGTTATGGGCACTCGCAGAAGCCAGGTTTTTCATACACAATGAAACAGTTTTCAGATGATTTGCTTGGCGTGATTGAAGCAATGCAGTTACAAAAGACTGTTTTGTTGGGTGTGTCCATGGGTGGATTCGTAGCGCAGCGGTTTGCGCTTGACTATCCTGAAAGGCTCGCTGGCCTCGTTTTGTGCGCAACTAGCGACGGGGAACTGGCGGCTGGCCTAATTGACGAAGGCGATGTGGCCGAATCTGTGAAGCGCGTCGGTTGGCGAGCCTTCTCACAAGCGATGATTACGGGAGCTTTCCCTCCAGCAACGAACCCTAGTTTGGTCCAGCCCTTGATCGCGCAGATTGACACTTGGAATGAGCAGGTCATCGTGGGCGTCACTCAGTCAATCAAGCAATTCAGCACCCGTGACCAACTACATCGAATCAACGTCCCAACATTACTGATGGCAGGCGGCGAGGATCAGCAACTACCGGTATCGTTTAGTCAGCGAATGGCTGCAGAAATTCAAAACTCGCAGCTAGAAGTATTCGACGGCGTAGGCCATTTCATGATGATCGAGGATCCGGCTCGATTTCACAGCATTTTGGAGACCTTTTTAGCGAAGATCTGGAAGAAATCAGCATGAACGAATTACCAAATGCAAATACGACTAAAAACGATGGGAATGCGACGACAGAGGTGAGTGTCAGGCAAGTCAAAATCATCTACAAGCTCGACAAACTGCGGATCACGCACACCCAGTTGGATCCACATCAAGAAATTCCGTGGCATAGGCATTCGAAAGTTTCCGACACCTTTTATGCCGTCAAGGGCCCAGTCACTATCGAGGTTGCTGGACGCGAAAGTGTCGTCCTACTGACTGGAGAGAGCAGACAGGTGGCCCCTGGGCAAGCGCATCGTGTCTCAAATGATGGGCAGGAAATGGTGGAATTTCTCTTGATTCAAGGAGTGGGAGACTATGACTTTGAGCTACTTCACGGGCGAGCTGCGGGTGAGGGTTTGAGTTGACTTGGTTTTGTTGGTTGTGAAAGGATTGATTCTCAGGCCGATGTTGGTGTGTGCGCTGAAGGTCATCCTCAGCCGACTGCCGAAGCGCAAGGCTTGTCCCATCGCTGGTAGCCCGGCGCAACCTGAGATTCATAGGACCTGTCTCCCGCTGACCATAACGCAGTGTCGCCCCGCGCCCCGCCGCCAAGATCTGCAAGGCGGTGATCTCGTCCTTGTGCTCGACAATGAAACGCTCGAACGATTCAAGCGTGCCCTTGGCGCGTTCGCGCGTTGCTCCCCGCCTTCTTGGCTTCGATCACGCCCGCCGCCCTGCCGTCGATATAGAGCAGGTAGTCGGCAAAACCAAAACCCGCGTTGAGCGGGAACTCACGCAGCGCCACGCCACGGGCGGCATGGATGTTGGCCTGCGCCATGTCGCCGACATGCCAGCCGGCCTGCTGCAGCAGCGTATCGATGGTTTGTCTGGACTTGGCCTCCGGTGTCATGCCGCTCCTTGGTTCGGCATTCTAGGGTCGATGGGCGGGTTTTGTTACAACCTCAGGCTCCGGCCCAGGCCCGACGGTGATGTCGCCCCAACTCCATCATCCAGGGTACGGCAGCTTGGCGTCCTTGCAGTTCGCCACCGCGGTAGGCTGATAATGTGCCAATTATTTCGTGGAGCACTGTTTATGGCATCCGTCAACAAAGTCATCCTGGTCGGCAATCTTGGCCGCGACCCCGAAATCCGCTACCTGCCCAGCGGTGATCCGGTGGCCAATATCGCCATTGCCACCAGCAGCAAATACAAGGGCAAAGACGGCAACATGGTCGAGGAGACCGAGTGGCACCGGGTCACCTTCTTCGGCAAACTGGCCGAAATCGTCGGGCAGTACCTGAAAAAAGGCCGCTCGGTCTATGTGGAAGGTCGCCTGAAAACCCGCAAATACACGGACAAGGATGGCGTCGAGAAGTACGCCACCGACATCATTGCGAATGAAATGCAGATGTTGGGCAGCCGCGAAGGCATGGGCGACCCGGGTGGCCATGATGGCGACAACGAAGCTTATTCGCGTCCCAGCGCACAGGCTACACGGCCACCGCCGCGCCAGCAGGCACCCGCGCCCGCCGCCGCAAAGCCGTCGAGCGGGTTCGACGACATGGACGACGATATTCCGTTCTAGCCTGGACCTTTTTTGATTTGCAAATAGCGGGCTGCGACTCCTATGTCACAGCCCGTTATTCTTGTTTACATCAAATATTGACGGCTGTTTACACTGGCATTGTTCGCGAACGT
The DNA here is from genome assembly GCA_039934375.1 of Burkholderiaceae bacterium. Taxonomy (GTDB): domain Bacteria; phylum Pseudomonadota; class Gammaproteobacteria; order Burkholderiales; family Burkholderiaceae_C; genus CAISIP01. The sequence goes on from JBDTMH010000075.1 coordinate 16,327, forward strand.
CTTGCGGCGGGTCGACGGAGATCAGCCGCCGTGTGGCGCTTAGGCCGGCAACTCAAGCGCCACCCGATCTGCCAACAGCTTGCGAAACTGCAGCAGCGCAGAGTCCATCGCCAGCGGCAGCATCGCTCTGTCCGGGGCCAGCTGGATGTTGCGGTGCTGCGCGGTGATCATGTCACGGTCCTCGTTGAATGCGCCGATCAGACTGTCGTAGATGGTGTCCTTCATCTTTTCATCGCCCGCACCCGTGTGGTGTGACTGCTGAAAGAAGTAGTGTGTCGTCGACTCCGTCTCCGGGGTCAGGGTCTGGCAACTATGAAGCTGCACCGCTTGCGACATGTCGTCGGACGCGGCACCGGCCGGTCGCCCACCGGAGTGCATCAGCAGCGTGCCCGGCAGTTGAAACTCGTAGTCGAACCAGCGGTCCAGGTTGCCCTCGAAACGCCGGAACCGCTGGTAGTACGGTGGTGGTGGAACGTCCGGCACCCGACGATTGACGCGAATGCCGATGACCGGCCAGTCGTCGGTCGGGCCGGGCACCGTTTCGATGAACGGGACCGAAAGCGCAATGGCTGGTGTGCCGCCCAGCGTCTTCTCGTGCACATAACTCAGGTGCGAGAGGTCCAGCAGGTTGTCGCAAATCAGCAAGTAAGGGGTGGCGTAATGCAGATAGCCCGGCTTGTATTGCCAGTCGGCGTGGTCACATGAGAAATTGTCCGGCAACAGGCGCTGGTCAGCGAGTGCCGGTTCGCCCATCCAGACAAACACCCAGTGACTCTTGACGGCCGCCGGATAGGACCGCACACGCGCCTTGGGCGGTATCTTGGGCAATCCCGGGGCCTCGACGCACACCCCGCTCGCATCGAATTTCAAGCCGTGGTAGCCGCAGCGTATGCAGTCACCTTCACGGCGTCCTGCACTGAGCGGGGCATGGCGATGGCAGCAACGGTCCTCCAGCACACATATTTCCCCCGCCTTGGTTCGCATCACGAGCAAGGGCTCGCCCAAGACCGTTCGGCGAAAAAGGACGGGCGAATCGGCGCCAGGCACCTCGTGATCCCACGCGACAACGTACCAGCAATTGCGGATCCACATGTCAACTTTCTCCTTTGCAGGATGCAGCGCGGCTCCAACGTTTGGCGACGACCCGATCAGAGCGGCGCCAGCTCCGCCGTGTCAATCACGCCGCCACCCAGGCAGACCTCGCCGTCGTAAAGAACCGCGGACTGGCCCGGCGTGACGGCCCACTGCGCCTGCGCAAAGTCCAGTGCAAACATCTTGTCGTCCTGCATGGCAGTACCGTATGCGAGCCGGCATGGCGCGTCGGCCTGCCGATAACGTGCCTTGGCGGCCAAAGTGCCCGGTGCCGGTGCCGCGCCGCCGACCCAGCTGGCATCGGCCGCATGCAGTTGACGGTATTGCAGCCACGGATGACCATGCCCTTGCACCACCCACAAAGTGTTGCTGTCAA
>JBDTMH010000076.1:0-17692 GCA_039934375.1 Burkholderiaceae bacterium
ATCTTGGTCAGCGCAAAAACTTCTTCGACGCTCATGCCCTGGGCGAATGCGTCACCGACGTACCAGATGCGCTCCGGGCCCGGCTCGCCGAGTTCCTTCTCCAGCACCTCGCGGTCCTGGGTTTTCTCGTTCATGCCATCGACACCGACCTCAAGGCCGCGCAAGGCCTTCTGGAACGACTCCTGGAAGGTGCGGCCGATGGCCATCACCTCACCGACAGATTTCATCTGCGTGGTCAGGCGCGAGTCGGCGGTCGGAAACTTCTCGAACGCGAAACGCGGGATCTTGGTCACCACGTAGTCAATGCTGGGCTCGAAGCTGGCCGGTGTCGCCCCCCCGGTGATCTCGTTGCGCAACTCGTCCAGCGTGTAGCCGATGGCCAGCTTGGCGGCAATCTTGGCGATCGGGAAACCCGTGGCCTTGGATGCCAGCGCCGACGAACGGCTGACGCGCGGATTCATCTCGATCACGACCATGCGCCCGTCATCCGGGTTGATCGCGAACTGCACGTTGGAGCCACCGGTATCGACGCCGATCTCGCGCAGCACAGCCAGCGAGGCATTGCGCAGGATCTGGTACTCGCGGTCGCTCAGTGTCTGTGCCGGCGCCACAGTGATTGAGTCGCCGGTGTGCACGCCCATCGGATCGAGGTTTTCGATCGAGCACACGATGATGCAGTTGTCCGCCTTGTCGCGCACCACTTCCATTTCGTACTCTTTCCAGCCCAGCAGCGATTCCTCTATCAGCAATTCACTGGTCGGCGATGCCTCCAGGCCACGCTTGCAGATGGTTTCGAATTCTTCGGCGTTGTAGGCGATGCCGCCGCCCGTGCCGCCGAGCGTGAAGCTGGGACGGATCACGGTCGGAAAGCCGAGCGTCTTTTGCACGACCCATGCCTCTTCCATGTTATGGGCTATACCCGAACGCGCCGAGCCCAGGCCGATGCGTGTCATCGCCTGCTTGAACTTGAGGCGGTCTTCGGCCTTCTCGATCGCGTCCGGGCTGGCACCGATGAGTTCGACCTTGTACTGATTCAGCACGCCGTTGTGCCACAGGTCGAGCGCGCAGTTCAGCGCGGTCTGACCACCCATGGTCGGCAGGATGGCGTCGGGCCGCTCCTTGGCGATGATCTTCTCGACCGTCTGCCAGGTGATGGGCTCTATGTAGGTGACGTCGGCAGTGGCCGGGTCGGTCATGATCGTGGCTGGATTGCTGTTGATCAGGATGACGCGAAAGCCCTCCTCGCGCAGCGCCTTGCAGGCCTGCACGCCGGAGTAGTCGAATTCACAGGCCTGGCCGATGATGATCGGCCCGGCGCCGATGATGAGTACGCTCTTGATGTCGGTGCGCTTAGGCATTTTCACTCCGGCGGGACTGGTCCATGAGCGTCGTGAAGCGCTCGAACAGATAGGCGATGTCGTGTGGCCCCGGAGACGCCTCCGGATGGCCCTGGAAACACAGGACAGGTTTGTCGCTGCGCCGCAATCCCTGCAAGGTGCCATCGAAAAGGCTGACGTGGGTCGGCACCAGATTGGGCGGAAGGCTGTCGGGGTCGACGGCAAAACCGTGGTTCTGGCTGGTGATGCTGACGCGCCCGGTATCGATGTCCTTGACCGGGTGGTTCGCGCCATGGTGGCCGAACTTCATCTTGAAGGTGCGGGCGCCGGACGCCAGCGCGACAATCTGGTGCCCCAGGCAAATGCCGAAGATCGGGATATTCGTCTCGAGGAATTGCCGCACCGCCGTGATTGCGTAAGCGCAGGGTTCCGGGTCGCCCGGTCCGTTGGACAGGAAGATGCCGTCCGGCGCCAGCGCCAGCGCCTGATCGGCACTGGTCTGCGCCGGAACAACCGTCACCTTGCAGCCGCGCTGGGCCAGCATGCGCAGGATGTTGTGCTTGATGCCGAAGTCGTAGGCCACCACGTGGTAACGCGGCTTGGCGAGCTCGCCGAAACCGGCCGGTCCGTTCTGCGTGGCGCCAGTCAGCGACCACTCGGTCTGCGTCCAGCCGTATGGCTCCTGCACCGTGACGACCCTGGCCAGATCAAGGCCCGCCATCGACGGCGCCGAGCGGGCCAGCGCCAGCGCTTCGGCGACCCGTGTGTCCGACACGGCCTCGCCAGCGGCCAGGCCCAGGATACAACCGTTCTGTGCACCTTGGCTGCGGATCTGTCGTGTCAGCTTGCGGGTGTCGATATTGGCGATCGCCACGGTATTGGCCGTCTGCAGGTAAGACTCCAGCGTGCCGGTCAGGCGGAAATTCGAGGCGACAGCGGGCAAGTTGCGGATCACCAGACCGGCGGCCTGCACCTTGCGTGATTCCGCGTCCTGCGGATTGACACCATAGTTGCCGATATGCGGATAGGTCAGCGTGACGATTTGCTGGCAATAGCTGGGATCGGTGAGTATTTCCTGGTACCCCGTGATCGAGGTGTTGAATACCACTTCACCGGCACAGGCACCGGTTGCACCGATGGACTCGCCAATGTAAATCGTGCCGTCCGCGAGCGCCAGTATGGCGAGAGGGTAGGTTCCCTTGAGAGACAAAAGCACGGGGTTCTCCGGATGGGTTACGGGTACGCCCAAGCAACCGCAAGACCTGTGCAGGTTGCTGCTCTTCAAAGGGGGATTTGACTCGCGATTCGCTTGGGGCGGATGCTTTCTGGAAAGCCGTGCATTATAGATCAGCGAATATCCGCCGAGTCGGCATGTGACCATCCGTGGGTGGCCTCAGGACCGTTGGCCTACCGCGCTGGCGTGCAGGCAGATCGCCGCCGCCGCGGCCACGTTCAGCGACTCCTCGCCGCCCGGCTGCGCGATCCGGCACCACGTATCGGCGTGCCCCGCCAATGCCGCGTTAACTCCCTGCCCTTCATGGCCGAAGGCCCAGGCGCAGGGCCAGGGCAGGACCTGCGCATGCAACAGTGCACCGCGGTGCGAACTGGTCACGACCAGCGGCACGCCGATGGCCACCACGTCTGGCACGCTCAGGCCTTCCACCAGATGCAGGCCGAAATGGGCTCCCATGCCGGCGCGCAATACCTTGGGCGACCACAAGGCGGCGGTGCCGCTGAGCGCCAGCACCTGGCGAAATCCGAACGCTCCGGCACTGCGCAAAATAGAGCCGACGTTGCCGGCATCCTGCACCCGGTCCAGCACCACGGACGGGGCACCGGCGTGTGGTGTGCCTGCGGTTGGCAGGTCCAGCACGAACCCCATCCGCGCGGGCGACTCCAGGCTGCTGAATTCGTCAAACAAGGTATCGGGCACCACGACGACCTGGGTAATATCTGCTCTCCAGGCAGGGCCCGCAGTGGCCCAGAATGACTCGGCGAATATCGCCATGACCGGCACGAGACCCCGCTGCAGCGCCGCACGGCACAGATGATCACCTTCGACCCAGATCTGACCCTGTTTGCGATAGGCCGTGTTGTGCCCGGCCAACCGCCGCAACAGTTTGACCAGCGGGTTGTCGCGCGAATGGACGTGCGCGATCTGCAGACCAGCATCAGAGGACATGCAGCACCTGCGCCACCGGAGCGAAACTGCGCCGATGCTCCGGGCATGCACCCAGCCTGCGCAATGCCGCAAGATGCTGGACCGTTCCATAGCCCTTGTGGCTGGCAAATCCATAGTCGGGATATTGCGCATCGAGTTGCGCACACCAGCGGTCCCGATGCACCTTGGCGATGATCGACGCCGCAGAGATTGCGCCCACAAGCGCATCGCCACCGACGATGGCCTCGGCGCGAACGCTCAATACTGGAAGGCGGTTGCCATCGACCAGCACCTTGGATGGTGTCAGACGCAGGCCTTGCACGGCACGGCGCATGGCCAGCATGGTGGCTTGCAGGATGTTGATCTCGTCGATTTCCTGCACCGACGCGGAGCCAACCGCACAGCACAGGGCCCGGGCGCAGATCAGATCGAACAGCCGCTCGCGCTGGTTGGCGCTGAGTTTCTTGGAGTCGGCCAGGCCTTCGATCGGATAACGCGGGTCCAGGATCACCGCCGCAGCCACGACCGGGCCGGCCAGCGGCCCACGCCCGGCCTCGTCGACGCCGGCGATCAAGCCGGGACTGTCCCACGGCAGCGGCACCTGTTCAGGTTTCAAGAAGTGTTTCAATCGCATCGGTCGCCAATTTGGAAGTATCGCGTTGCAGCTCCAGGTGCAAGGCTTCGAAACGTTGCTGCAACCGGACCACCCGATCGGGCGCGTCCAGCCACTGGCCGACGGCGTCAGCCATGGCACGCGGGGTCGCCTGCTCCTGAAGCAGCTCGGGCACGACGAATTCCCGGCACAGGATATTGGGCAGACCGACCCAGGGCTGCAGGCGCTGGCGCCGCATGATCTGCCACGACAACCAATGCATGTTGTAGGCGATGACCATCGGCCGCTTGAACAGGGCCGCCTCCAGCGTCGCGGTTCCGCTGGCGATCAGCGTCACGTCGCAGGCGGCAAGCGCCGTGTGCGAATCACCCTGCAGGATGCGCACCCGGCCTGCCACACCGGTGTCGTGGGCGATCTGTTCAACCAGGCCTTGCAGGGCCGGGATCGCCGGCACCACGCATTGCAGCGCAGGCCGCTCGCGCAACAGCAGTTGCACCGTCTGAAAGAAACGCCGGGCCAGATACCCGATCTCTGACCGCCGGCTGCCCGGCAGAATGGCCAGCACCGGCGCGTCGTCGCGCAGGCCCAGCTTCGCGCGAGCGCCGGCGCGGTCCGCCTGCATCGGAATCACGTCCGCCAGCGGATGCCCCACGAACGTAGCAGCCACGCCGTAACGATGCAGCAGCTTCGGTTCGAATGGAAACAGGCATAACATGTGGTCGACACTGGCGCGGATCTTGTCCAGCCGCTCGGCGCGCCAGGCCCAGACCGACGGGCAGACGAAGTGAACGGTGCGGATGCCATCGCGCTTGAGGTCTGTCTCGAGTTGCAGGTTGAAGTCGGGCGCGTCGACCCCGATGAAGACGTTCGGTCTTTGTTGCAGCAACCGGGTTCTGAGTTGATCGCGAATGGCGCTGATGGCGCGGTAATGGCGCAACACCTCGACATAACCGCGCACCGCCAGCCGTTCGCTCGGCCACCAGGCATCGAAGCCGTGCTCGGCCATACGCGCACCGCCGATGCCGGCACTTTGAAGCGTCGGCCAGCGTGTGCGCATGCCGCCGAGCAGCAGACCGGCGAGCAGGTCACCCGAGGTCTCGCCCGCCACCATCGCGATAACCGGACTGCGTGACGACGGACCGTCGCTGTCAGATGCGACCGCAGCGGACATCAGGCATTACCGGACGATTCCGCGCTGTGGCGCTACGTCCGACAGGAACGACGCCATCAACGCCACATCCTGCTGCGCTTGCGGATGGCTGGCAGCCAGACCGTCAATGGTCACGCGCGCCTGCTCCAGCGTCAGGTCATCGCGGTACAGCGCCTTGTACATGGCCTTGACAGCGGCCAGTCGTTCGGCCGAATAACCGCGCCGGCGCAGGCCTTCGTAATTCATCGATCGTGCCGCTGCCGGCTGACCCTGACACGTCACGAAGGGCGGCAGATCGGCGAACAGCAAGGCGCACATGGCCGTCATGCTGTGCGCGCCAATGCGCACGAACTGGTGCACCACGGTGAAGCCACCCAGAATCGCCCAGTCACCGACATGCACATGGCCGGCCAGCTGCGCGCTGTTGGCAAATATCGTGTGGCTGCCGACCTGGCAGTCGTGTGCCAGATGCACGTAGGCCATGATCCAGTTGTCGTCATGCACCCGGGTCACGCCCTGATCGCCGGGGGAGCCGATATTGAGCGTGCAGAACTCGCGAATCGTGTTGCGGTCTCCGATGTGCAATTCGCAGGGTTCGCCGGCGTATTTCTTGTCCTGCGGAATCGCGCCCAGCGAGTTGAACTGGAAAATGCGGTTGTCGCGTCCGATCCGGGTGTGGCCCTCGATCACGCAATGCGCGCCGATGGTGGTTCCCGCGCCGATGCGCACATGGGGACCGATGATGGTGTATGGGCCTATGACAACCGTTTCGTCGATCTCGGCGGCCTTGTCGACAACGGCCGTGGAATGGATGTTGTGCACGCTGCGCCCACGAATTGCCGGTCAGGCAATGCTGCGCATCGTGCAGATCAGCGCGGCTTCGACGGCCAGTTCCTTGCCCACGGTCGCACGGGCCTTGAACTTGAAGATACCGGACTTCATCCGGTCAAGTTCGACATGCAGCATCAGTTGGTCGCCCGGTTCGACCGGGCGCTTGAAACGTGCGCCGTCGATTCCGGCGAAGTAATACACCGTCTTGTCGTCTGGCGTCACTCCCAGCGTATCGAAGGCCAGCAGTGCCGCAGCCTGGGCCAGGGCTTCGAGCATCAGCACACCGGGCATGACCGGTCGATGCGGGAAGTGCCCGGTAAAGAACGGTTCGTTCATCGATACATTCTTCAAGGCGACGATGCGCTTGCCTTTCTCCAGTTCGACCACCCGGTCGACCAGCAGGAACGGATAACGGTGCGGTAACTGCTTGAGAATCTGGTGAATGTCCATCATGGCTTGGTCGGGTCTTGGATGATGTGTTCGAGGGCCCGCAGGCGATCACGCAGCGTATCGAGGCGCTTGAGTGACGCCGCGTTTTTTTCCCAGCGGGCATTGTCGTCGATCGGGAAGATACCGGTGTAGTGGCCGGCTTTGTGGATCGAGCGCGTCACCACCGAGGCGGCCGAGATATTCACATGGTCGGCCAGGCAGAGGTGCCCCAGCACCACGGCCGCACCGCCGATGGTGCAAAACGCGCCGATCGTCGCCGAGCCGGCAATACCGACACAGGCCGCCATGGCCGTATGCCGGCCGACTCGCACGTTATGCCCGATCTGGATCAGGTTGTCGAGCTTGACGCCGTCTTCGATCACGGTATCGGACAATGCGCCGCGGTCGATGCAGGTATTGGCACCAATTTCGACATCGTCACCGATGCGAACCGCACCGAGTTGCTCGATCTTTTCCCAGACGCCGTCGTCCGGAGCAAAGCCGAAGCCGTCCGAGCCGATGACCGCGCCACTGTGCAGCAGGCAGCGTGCGCCGATCACACAGTTCTCACCCACGGTGACCCTGGATTTCAGTACTGTGGCCGCGCCGATGCGTGCGCCCCGTTCGACCACGCACAAAGGTCCGATGGAGGCGCTCGGATCGATCACCGCCAACGGGTCGACAACGGCACTGGGATGGATCGATGGCGCCGCAACTGGCGCATGGTGACGTTTCCACAACTGCGTGGCGCGGGCAAAGTACAGGTACGGCCGGGCTGTGACGATGCAGGCACCCCGGGTGCGTGCCAACGCAGCGAGATCGGCGTCGGCAATCACGCAGGCCGCATTTGATTGCGCCAGCTGCGAGCGGTAGCGCACGCCGGTGACGAAACTCAGCTGGCTCGACGTGGCCTCGGCCAAAGTCGCAAGGCCGTCGATGACGGTGTCGGGATCACCCTGCAGTTCACCGCCCAGTGCCGCGACCAGGGTTCCCAGCGACAACGGCACGTGGTGACCTTCAGCCGACTACTTGGCCCCTGCGTTCAGGGCCTTGATCACCTTGTCGGTGATGTCGTGTTTCGGATTGATGTACACCGCATCCTGCAGAACCAGATCGTATTTCTCCGCTTCGGCGACCTGCTTGACCACCTTGTTTGCGCGCTCCAGAACCATTTGCAGTTCCTCGTTCTTGCGCGAATTGAGGTCTTCCTGAAACTCCCTGCGCTTGCGCTGGAAGTCGCGGTCTTGCTCAACCAGTTGCTTCTGGCGGTTGACGCGCTGGGATTCGGACAGCGTTGGCCCGTCGCGCTCGAGCTTGTCGGCCGACGCCTTGATCGAGGCGCCCAGGTCGATCAGCTCCTTCTCGCGCTTGGAGAATTCCTGCTCGAGCTTGGACTGCGCGGCCTTGGCGGAGGCTGCCTCCTTGAAGATGCGGTCGGTATTGACGAACCCGATCTTGAACTCCTGCGCCTGGGCCAAGGGCGCGAAGGCCAGCAAGCCGGCGAATAAGCCGGCGCACAGGCGGATGGAAAGGTTCTTCATTAAAAATTCGTCCCGATTTGAAATTGCACGGTCTGGAGTTTATCGCCTGTGAACTTGCGGATCGGCTTGGCAATGGCCAGCCGCAATGGACCGACCGGCGAGATCCAGCTGATACCGACGCCCACCGACGCACGCAGCTTCTGCAGATCCAGCGACTCCGACTCCGCGTAAACGTTACCGACGTCGAAGAATCCGAACATCCGCAATGTGCGGTCGTTGCCCGCTCCCGGGAACGGCGTCAGTACTTCGAAGTTCATGTTGATCTTGCGGTTTCCGCCCAGGCTGCCACCGGTCACCGTGTCGATCTGACCCAGGCTGCCCTGCTCGAAGCCGCGCACTGAACCCAAGCCACCCGCATAGAAGTTCTTGAACAATGGGAACGGCCGACCGGACAAGCCTTTGCCCCACGCGACGTCACCATTGAAGGCCAGCGTGTACTGCTTGTTGAGCGGGAAATATTGTTGGTACTGGTAGCTGGCGCTGAGGTAACGGGTATCGCCTCCGACACCCCACTCACCGTTGACCCGCTGGTAACGGCCTGTCGTCGGCACCAGCGCACTGTCTCGGGTATCGCGCGCCCAACCGATGGTCAACGGCACGCCATTGCTGCTATAGCCAAACTGGTTGGCGTACGTCAGATAGGCTGCGGGCAATTGCGTGCCCGGGACTATCTTGGTGCGTTCGACGCCGGCACCGAAATACACGGTATCAACTTCGGTAAAGGGCACGCCAAAACGCAGGCTGGCGCCGGTGGTCACCAGCTTGTAACTGGCAGTGTCGGTGTACGGACTGGTATTGCGGTGATAGACGTCGATCGAGCGTGACACGCCGTCGGCCGTGAAATACGGATCGGTGGTGTTGAACACTACCGTGCGGTTGATCTTGCTGGTATCGACTTGAATTCCCAGTGAACTGCCGGAACCGAAAGCGTTGTCCTGCTTGATGCCGGCACTCAGGCCCAGGCCATCACCGCTGGAATAGCCAGCCCCCAACGACAGGTTGCCGGTGGGCTTTTCGACCACCGTTATCGTCAGGTCCACCTGATCCGGCGCGCCTGCGACCTCCTGGGTCTCGATCGAGACATCGCGAAAAAAACCCAGCCGGTCGACGCGATCGCGTGAACGGTGGATCTTGTCGGCGTCGTACCAGGCCGCTTCGAACTGGCGGAATTCACGTCGCACGACTTCATCGCGCGTGCGGTTGTTGCCGGCCACGTTGATGCGCCGCACATAGGCTCGGCGCGACGGATCGGCCTGTATCACCAGGGCCACCCGATTGTTCGCGCGATCGACCTCGGGACGGGCCTCGACACGGACGAACGCATAGCCGAAATTGCCGAAATAGTCGGTGAAAGCCTTGGTGGTCTGCACCACCTCGTCGGCGTTGTATGCCTCGCCCGGACGGATCGTCACCAGGCTCTTGAACTCGTCGTCCTTGCCAAGGTAATTTCCCTCGAGCTTCACACCCGAGACGACATAACGCTCGCCCTCGGTGACGTTGATGACGATGGTGATGTCCTGCTTGTCCGGCGAGATCACGACCTGCGTGGAGTCGATCTTGAATTCCAGGTAACCGCGCGTCAGGTAATACGAGCGCAGGGTTTCGATGTCGGCGTTGAGCTTGGCGCGCGAATACTGGTCGGACTTGGTATACCAGCTCAGCCAGCCGCCGGTGTCCAGGTCGAACAGACCCCGCAACGTGGACTCGCCAAACACCTTGTTGCCGACGACCCGGATATCCTTGATCTTGGCACGATCGCCTTCGGTGATCGTGAACGCCAGGTTGACGCGGTTGCGTTCGGTCGGCGTGACCGTGGCCACGACCTCGGAGGCATACAGGCTGCGGTTGATGTACTGGCGCTTGATCTCCTGCTCGGCCCGATCGAGCAAGGCCTTGTCAAAGGGACGGCCATCGGCCAGGCCGATGTCGCGCATCATCTTGCGCAGCGCGTCCTTGTCGAACTCCTTGTTGCCGCTGAACTCGACATCGGCAACGGTCGGACGTTCTTCGACGATGACCACCAGCACGTCACCATTGACGTCGATGCGCACGTCCTTGAACAGACCCAGCGCGAAGATCGCCTGGATTGCGGCCGCACCCTTCTGGTCATCGTAGGTGTCGCCAACCCGCACCGGCAGCGACGCGAAGATGGTGCCCGCCTCGGTCCGTTGCAATCCCTCGATCCGGATATCGCGTACCGTGAATGGCTCGACGGCCCACGCAGATCCGGCAAAAACGCTGGCCGCAATGGCCATAGCGACTGCATGTCGCTGAAATCGATTGAGATGCATATTGTCTGTTTAAGTCTGTCCGGCCTGGATCGCCAGAGCAATAGAACCCTACCCCAGGATACGGGTCAGATCGTTGAACAAGGCGATGCCCATCATAAGCAACAGCACCGCGACTCCACCGCGCTGGAGACGCTCCATCCAGACCTCGGTCACGCCGCGCCCGGTCACCGCCTCCCAAAGATAATACATCAGGTGCCCGCCATCGAGCACCGGCAAAGGTAGCAAATTAAGCACACCCAGACTCACGCTGATGAGCGCCAGGAACAGCAGATACTGGGTCAAACCCAGACTGGCCGACTTGCCCGCATAGTCGGCAATCGTCAGTGGACCGTTGAGATTCTTCAGCGAGGCTTCACCGATTACCATGCGCCCGATCATGCTCAGCGTCAGCGTCGACACCTCCCAGGTGCGCACCATCCCTTGCCACGCGCCATCCAACGGGCCGTAACGGACGGTTACGGTTTCCGGGCCGGCGCCGACGTAGGCACCAATCCGCCCAATCGGTGCCCCCTGCTCCAGCACGACCAGCGGTGTCACCGATAACGACAAGTCGCGGCCATCGCGTTCGACGCGCCACACGCCGCCGTCCGCATCGGCGTTGCCAGTGGACGCGCGGATCAGGTCACGCAGCTGCTGCCCGTCGACCACCGATGTAGCGCCGACGCTGAGCACCAGGTCACCCTTGCGCAGGCCCGCTGCCGCCGCCGCGCCGCCCTCCAGGACTTCACCGATCTCCGGACGGGTCAGCGGCCCGACGATGCCGATGCGGCGAAACAATGCCGCGTCGACATCGGTGGCCCTCTGCGAGTCGAAATCGAGCAACACCTCGCGGGTGCGTCCACCTGGCTCGCGTGCGACCTCAAGCCGTACTTCATTTCCATGCAAGGCCGCCTGCGCCAGCAACCAGCGCAGGTCGTCAAACGAGGCCACGCTGGCAGGTGCATCGGACCCCGTTGCCGCGCGCAATACCCTTTCGCCACCGAGCAGACCGGCCTTGTCGGCAATCGACCCCGGGACGGGACGCGCCAGCACCGCGCTGGCCTGCTGCACGCCGGCCCAGTTCACGACCGAATACAGCACCACGGCCAGCAGCAGGTTGATCAGCGGACCCGCCGCAACGATCGCTGCGCGGGCCGCCAGCGGCTGGTTGTTGAACGCCAGATGGCGCTCATGGAGCGCGACCGGTGCCTCGCGCTCGTCGAGCATGCGCACGTAGCCTCCCAGCGGGAAGGCCGCAATGACGAACTCGGTATGGGAGCCCTTGGGCTGCCAGCGCAGCAAGGTCTTGCCGAAGCCAACCGAGAAACGCAAAACCCGGACACCACAGGCCACCGCGACACGGTAATGCCCATATTCATGGACCGCAATCAACAGCGCCAGCGCGAAGACAAAAGCCAGGATCGTCAACATGTGTGTGTTCAAGCGTGTCCGTCAGCGCACCAAAGCATCGACCCGGCGCGCGGCTTGCGCTCTGGCCAGACGATCGATTTCCAGTAAGCCATCCAGCGAGTCTGCCCCGTGAACGTCGGTCGTGTCCAGTGTATGTGCATTGACCCCGTGAATCTCGTCAAAACGGATCCGACCCGCCAGAAACGCCTCGACCGCCACTTCGTTGGCGGCATTGAGCACCGCCGGCGTTCCGTGGGCTGCGTCGAGCACCTGCCAGGCCAGTTTCAGAGCAGGGAAGCGGGCTTGGTGCAGCGGGTCGTCGATGGACTCGAAGGTCATCGCGGCCAGGGAGCGGAAATCCAGCGCGTCGGCGCCGCAGGCCATGCGCTCGGGCCAGCACAGCCCGTAGGCAATCGGCACACGCATGTCCGGCGTTCCAAGCTGCGCCACAATCGAATTGTCGCGGAACTGGACCATGGAGTGGATCACGCTTTGCGGATGGATGACGACCTCGATGCGCGATGCCGGCACGCCAAACAGGAATCGGGCCTCGATGACCTCGAGCGCCTTGTTCATCATTGTGGCCGAGTCCACCGAGATCTTGCGCCCCATCTGCCAGATCGGGTGGGCGCAGGCCTGCTCGGGCAACACATCGCGCAATGTCGCCGGATCGCGCTGCCGGAACGGTCCGCCCGAAGCGGTCAGGATCAGCTTGTCGATGCGCGCGTCCCAGCTCGATGCATCGTCAGGCAGCGACTGGAATATCGCCGAGTGTTCGCTGTCAATCGGCAGCAACTGGGCGCCACCCTGGTCCACCGCCTGCATGAACACCGATCCGCCCACCACCAGAGCCTCCTTGTTGGCCAGCAGAAGTCGCTTGCCGGCCCTGGCTGCGTGCATGCATGCCGTCAGGCCCGCGGATCCGACGATGGCCGCCATGACGATATGCACCTGCGCATGCGCGGCGATGTCGGCGATCGCATTGGCTCCGGACAGTACCCGCGTCGGCAAGCCCAGGGACTTGCATTGCTGCTCGAGAGAGCGCGCGCTGGCCGCATCGGCCATGACAGCAAATGCGGGCTTATGGGCTACGCACTGCGCCAGCATGGCATCGACACGGGTCGACGCCGTCAGCGCAAACACCTCGAACCGGCCCGGATGGCGGCTGATCACGTCCAGCGTGTTGGCACCCACCGACCCGGTCGAACCGAGTATCGCAACCCGCTGCCGCAGTGGCAAAGACTCATTACTCATAGCGACACCAGCAACAGGGCCAGCGGCATGACCGGCAACAGGGCATCGATGCGGTCCAGCACGCCACCATGCCCGGGCAACAGACCACTGCTGTCCTTGACCCCGGCCGTGCGCTTGAGCAGCGACTCGATCAGATCACCCACTACGCTTATGCCCACCAATCCCACCAGGGCCGGCAACATGATCCAATGCTCGCTCTGAAGCAGGCGGCTGTACAGGCTGGGCGCCGTGGATTGAAAGTAGCCGTCCGCCCACTGCCACAGCAGCGCCAGCAGCAGCACACCCACAACTGCGCCGGCAACGCCTTCCCAGGTCTTGCCCGGACTGATGGTCGGCGCCAGTTTGCCCGCCACGATACGGCCACCCCAGGTGCGGCCGGCGACATACGCGGAGATGTCGGCCGCCCACACCAGGGCCATGATCGAGAGCACGAAGTTGACGCCGACGTGACGCGCCTGCGCCAGCGCCAGCCATGCGGCCATCAGGATCAGGAAGCCGAACGCGAGGCGAAAGGCACGCGGAATCCGCGACCACAACGCCATGCCACCGTGCAACAACCAGGCTCCACCGATCACCCAGACACAGGCCATCAGGCTCCACAGCCAGACCATCGGCTGGTGCACCAGGCCACCGGCCCAGGCCAGGCCACAGGCCAGCGCGCATGTTGCCGCAGATCCGATTGACATCGCACGGCCGTACCCGACAAGGCGGGCCCATTCCCACGCGGCCGCGGCGATGAAGCCAATCGCCAGCGCGGTCAAAGGTGTGGCGGACGGGTAGAACATCGCCGGCAACAGCACCAGCAACAATACGACCGCTGTGATGATTCTCTGCCGGAGCATGCGCCAGTCTCAGGCCGCCTGCGGGCGGGCGGCATTGCCCGCAACCTGCGCAGACGTCTTGCCGAATCGCCGCTCGCGCTGAGCGAATGCGGCAATCGCATGGTCCAGCGCCACATCGTCGAAATCCGGCCACAGCGTGTCGGTGAAGTAAAGCTCGCAGTAGGCAGCCTGCCACAGCAGGAAGTTGCTGATGCGTTGCTCACCGCCGGTACGGATCAGCAGGTCCGGGTCCGACACATGGGATAGCGCCAATGCGCCATCGAGATTGGCCTCGGTGACAGGTTTCCCTTGGGCCACCAGCTGCCGGGCGGCCTGGGCAATGTCCCAACGGCCGCCATAATTGAAACAGACGTTGAGCTGAAGCCCGGCGTTGGTCGCGGTGGCCAGTTCGCCCTTCTCCAACCCCTGTCGAACCGAATCCGACAAACCCGCACGCTCGCCGACGAAACGCAGGCGAACACCATCCTTGACCAGTTGCGGAACTTCGCGTGCCACGGCCATCGCCAGCAGCTCCATCAGACCCGAGACTTCGTCCTGCGGACGGTTCCAGTTCTCGGACGAGAAGGCAAACACTGTGAGCACCGCAATCCCGCGCGCGGCGCAACTGCGCACACAGCGGCGCAGCGTATCGACGCCCGCCTTGTGTCCCGCGACACGCGGCAGAAAACGCCGCGTCGCCCACCGGCCATTGCCATCCATCACGATCGCAACATGGTGGGGCGTCGGCTGCGTTGGATTCATGTGTGACGATCGGCGCCGAGGGCAAGGCCTCAGACCGCCATCAGGTCCTGTTCCTTGGCCGTCACCAGCTGGTCGATCAGCACAATGTGACTGTCGGTCAACTTCTGGATCTCGACTTCGGAGCGCTTTTGATCGTCCTCGGTCGCTTCCTTGTCCTTGACCAGCTTCTTGACCGCCTCGTTGGCGTCCCTGCGCAGATTGCGCACCGCGATCTTGGCGCCTTCGCCCTCGCCGCGAACCACCTTGGTCAATTCCTTGCGCCGCTCCTCCGTCATGATCGGCATCGGTACGCGGATCAGATCGCCCATCGAGGCCGGGTTCAGACCCAGGTCACTCTCGCGGATCGCCTTCTCGATCTTGGCGCCCATGCCTTTTTCCCAGGGCTGGATGCCGATCGTGCGCGCGTCGAGCAAGGACACGTTGGCGACCTGGCTGATCGGCACCTGCGAGCCGTAGTACTCGACATGCACCGAGTCCAGCAACGCCGGATTGGCGCGACCGGTACGGATCTTCGTGAGGTTGTGCTTGAGCGCCTGGATGGACTGGTCCATCCGGGTTTCGGCATTGAGACTGACTGCTGCGATATCCATCATCAACTCCTGCAAGGGCCTGGCACACAAGGCCAGGCAATGGTTGCCAGGCAGTGATTGTCAGGCATAGACCAGGGTGCCTTCGTCCTCACCCATGATCACACGCTTGAGCGCACCGTGCTTGAATATGGAGAACACCTTGACCGGCAATCTCTGGTCCCGGCACAGCGCAAACGCAGTGGCGTCCATGATGCCCAGATTCTTGGCCATGGCTTCATCAAAGGAAATCCGGCTGTATCGCGTGGCATGCGGGTCCTTCTTGGGATCGTCCGAATAGACGCCGTCCACCTTGGTCGCCTTGAGCACCATCTCGGCGCCGATCTCGGCGCCACGCAATGCGGCGGCGGTATCGGTGGTGAAGAACGGGTTTCCGGTGCCGGCGGCGAATATCACCACCTTGCCTTCTTCCAGATACTGCAAGGCTTTGGGTCGAACATAGGGCTCGACCACCTGCTCGATCGAGATCGCCGACATCACGCGGGCCGTCAGACCCGCCTTGTTCATCGTGTCCCCCAACGCCAACGCATTCATCACGGTGGCCAGCATACCCATGTAGTCGGCTGTGGCCCGATCCATGCCGACTGAACCGCCCGCCACACCGCGAAAGATGTTGCCACCGCCGATGACGACAGCGACCTGAACGCCCATGCGCGTGACCTCTGCGATCTCGTCCACCATGCGCACGATGGTGTCCCGGTTGATGCCGAAAGCGTCATCGCCCATCAAGGCCTCACCTGACAACTTGAGAAGAATGCGTTTGTAGGCAGGATGGGGTGTTGACATGGGCATCTCCAGTGCTACTTCGGTCGGTTGCGCATCCGGCCCCGCTGGTGGGGCCGGTCAGATGACGATCAGTTCGACTGCTTGGCCGAAGCCACCTGGGCGGCAACTTCAGCGGCAAAGTCGTCGACCTTCTTCTCGATGCCTTCGCCGACCACAAACAGCGTGAACCCCTTGACGGTGGTATTGGCAGCCTTGAGCATCTGGGCCACGGTCTGTTTGTCATTCTTGACGAACGACTGGTCGAACAGCGATACCTCCTTGAGGTACTTCTGCACGCCGCCTTCGACCCGCTTGGCAACGATCTCGGCCGATTGCACCTGCTTGCCGGCAGCAACCGCCGCAGCGGCATCTTCCGCCGCTTTCGCCGCCGCAACCGAGCGCTCGCGCTCGACCAGTTCGGCCGGCACATCGGCGCTGGACAGCGCCACCGGCTTCATTGCAGCGACGTGCATCGCGACATCCTTGGCTGCCGCTTCGTCGCCGGCGAACTCCACGACTACGCCGATGCGGGTGCCGTGCAGATAGCTGGCCAGATCGGCGCCCGAGGCGAAGCGCTTGAAGCGGCGAAAGCTCACGTTCTCGCCGATCTTGCCGATCAGGCCCTTGCGCACATCTTCCAGCGTCGGGCCGAAGCCGTCCTGTTGATACGCCAGTGCGCCCAACGCAGCTACGTCGGCCGGGTCATTCCTGGCGACCAGCACGGCAGCGGCTTGCGCCAGCGCCAGGAAGCTGTCGTTCTTGGTGACGAAGTCGGTTTCGCAATTGACTTCGATCAGTGCACCCACAGCGCCCTCGCGGGCGATGGTCACGACGCCTTCGGCGGTGATGCGGCCCGCTGCCTTGCCTGCCTTGGTACCAAGCTTGACGCGCAGCAACTCTTCCGCCTTGCCCAGGTCACCCTCGGCCTCTGTCAGTGCCCGTTTGCATTCCATCATCGGAGCATCGGTTTTTGCCCGCAATTCAGCGACCATGCTTGCAGTAATTGCTGCCATCGTTCTTCTCCGTATCGGTTACGACATTAATTCATTCAAGACTAAAAAAAAGGGGCCCAGAGCCCCTTTGGACAACCCTGATGGGATCAGGCCTGCGTCTCGCTCACTTCTACAAATTCATCGCCACCCTCGCCTGCCACTGCCTTGACGACGTCGTCGACGGCATTGGCCCGGCCTTCGAGCACGGCGTCGGCAATGCCGCGCGCATACAGCGTGACGGCCTTGGCCGAGTCGTCATTGCCGGGGATGACGTAGTCGATGCCGACCGGCGAATGGTTGGAGTCGACGACACCGATCAGCGGGATACCCAACTTCTTGGCTTCGGCGATGGCGATCTTGTGGTAACCCACGTCGATCACGAAGATCGCGTCGGGAAGCGCATTCATGTCCTGGATGCCGCCGATGTCTTTTTCGAGCTTGGCGATCTCGCGGGCGAACATCAATTGCTCTTTCTTGCTCATGCTGTCCAGGCCGGCTTCCTGCTGGACCTTCATTTCCTTCAGACGCTTGATCGAGGTCTTGACGGTCTTGAAGTTGGTCAGCATGCCGCCGAGCCAGCGCTGGTCGACGTACGGCACGCCAGCACGCTGAGCCTCCATGGCCACGGTCTCACGGGCCTGGCGCTTGGTTCCGACCATCAGGACGGTGCCGCGACGGGCGGTGAGATGGCGCACGAACTTGGCCGCCTCCTGAAACATCGGCAGCGATTTTTCCAGGTTGATGATGTGGATCTTGTTGCGATGGCCGA
>JBDTMH010000077.1:0-17408 GCA_039934375.1 Burkholderiaceae bacterium
GCATGTTGTTCCAGCATGGCGCGTTGTTCTCGGCATTCAGCGTGCTCGACAACATTGCGTTTCCGCTGCGCGAGCTCAAGCAGTTGCCGGAAGCGTTGATACGCGATGCCGCGCTGGTCAAGCTGCAGATGGTCGGACTCGATGCCATCCATGCGAACAAGATGCCGGCCGACCTCTCGGGCGGCATGATCAAGCGCGTTGCATTGGCGCGCGCGTTGATCATGGATCCGCCGCTGCTGCTGCTCGACGAACCCACGGCCGGGCTTGATCCGGATAGTGCCGACGCCTTCTGTGCGCTGATCCGGTCACTGCATCGCGAGTTGGGTCTGACGGTCGTGATGGTCACGCACGATCTTGATACCCTGTACGAACTGAGCACCCGGGTCGCGGTGCTGGCCGACAAGCATGTAATCGTGCACGGCGCGCCCAAGGATGTCATTGCGTATCCGCATCCGTTCATTCACGATTTTTTCCTGGGTGAGCGCGGGCAGCGGGCGATGGAGTTGTTGCGCGAGTACCCGTTCGCGGTGTAGAAAGGGAAACAGATGGAAAACAAGGCGCATGCACTGGCCGCTGGCATCTTCGTCGTGGTGGTGTCCGCGATGCTGATCGTCATGGCGGTATGGCTGACCCGCGACACCGGCCAGCACAACGTGTACGAAATCTCCAGCCCCGAGGCGGTCAACGGATTGCAGCCCCAGGCTGCCGTGCGTTACCGGGGCGTACCGGTGGGCAAGGTGATGGCGATCGGCTTCGATCCCAAGGCTACCGGCAACGTGCTGGTGCGCATCGCACTCGACGAATCTGCTCCGGTCACCGTTTCCACATTTGCCACGCTTGGATTCCAGGGTGTGACCGGTCTGGCATTCGTACAGTTGGACGATTCAGGCGAAAACAAGACGCGCCTGGCCACCAGCGAGCAGGCGCCAGCCCGGATTCCGATGCGGCCCAGCCTGTTGTCCAAACTCTCGGATCAGGGTGTGGCCATCCTGGCACGCATCGAGCAGACCAGCGAGCGCGTCAACGCGTTGCTCTCGGGCGAGAACCAGAAGCAGTTGATGGCCACGGTTGCCGGCTTCGGGGACGCGGCACAAAGCGTGCAGAAGATGGCCGATCGCATGCAGAAACTCTCGGCCAATTTCGATGATGTCCTCAATGCCCAGCTCGGCCCGCAACGCGTCAACATTCCCCGGTTCGTCGACAATGCGACTGCTACGCTCAAGAGCCTGCAGACCACGGCCATCGGCGTCGACCAGACGGTGGTCGATTTCAGGAAGACTGCCAATGCCTTCACCGAGGTGGCCAACCGCCTCAATGCCAAGGGTGGGGCGGTGGACCGTCTGACCGAAGGCGCAGCGGCACTGACGCAAGGTGCGGCCGCGCTGACAGAAGCCGGGCAAGCCTTCAATGCCGGCACCTTACCCCGATTCAATCGCACCAGCGACGAGGCCACGCGCGCTGCTCGACAGGTCAATCGTGCGGTCGGTGTCGTGGGAGACAATCCGCAGGCACTCATTTTTGGCAATGGCGCAATATCGCCGGGCCCAGGCGAACCCGGTTTTGCGATACCGAAAGGCAAACCATGAGATCGTTTTTCCGCCATGCCCGTAGGCACAGTGTCGTGTGCCTGCTGGGTGCGTCGCTGATGCTGGCCGGCTGCAGCGTGCTGGACAAACCGGCGCGTGCGACGGTGTTTGACTTCGGTTCCGGCACCGCGCCCGCGGCAACGCAACCGGGAGCCGCGGCGCGCACACCGGTTGCATTGGCCGACGTCGAGGCCGCCGGCGCCTTTGACAACACAGGGGTGTTGTACCGGTTGGCCTATGCCGACGCGCAGCAATTGCAACCCTATGCGCAGGCCCGCTGGAGCATGCCACCGGCCCAGTTGCTGCGCCAGCGCCTGCGCCAGATGCTGACGCAACAAACCACGGTCACGCGCGAAGGGGAACTGGCGCTGCCTCGACCGATGGTGCTTAGGATCGAACTCGATGAATTCAGCCAGAGGTTCGAATCCCCCGTCAAGAGCGTTGGGCAGGTGCGCCTCCATGCGACGGTGACTCAGGCGTCCGGCACAGGCGAGCGGCTGCTGGCGCAACGCGACTTCGCTGCCGAGCGCCCGGCACCCAGCGCCGATGCCGCAGGCGGGGTCCGTGCGTTGACCGCTGCCACCGACGCCGTGGTCACGGACGTCGCCCAATGGATAGGCGGTTTGCAGTGAGCCGCCGCGTGCAGGTTGCCGCATGACCCTGCCGACGCAAAACCAGTTGCGTCTGCGAGCGCGCTTCGAGCGCGCCGGACTGCGGCTGGAAGGCGTGTGCAGCGACTTGTCCAGCCTGGGTGCGCACTGGCGCCAGACGGCGGCGCTGCTGGAGGATCTGACGCCGCAGGAAGCGGATACGCTGGGCCTGTTGATGCCGACGCTGCGCGCAAAAGCTGGCCAGACCCTGATCGAACAGGGCGAGGTGGGTGAATGGATGCTGCTGCTGCTTGAGGGTACCGTGGATGTCGTCAAGCGCACGGACAATGGAGAAACCTCGCGTCTGGCGGTGGTGAAGGAGGGCGCGTCGATCGGCGAGATGTCGATGCTCGACTCGGCGCCGCGCTACGCCAGCTGCATCGCAATCGACGATGTGCGCGCCGGCATCCTGACCCGAGAGGTGATCGCACAGCTGATCCAGGCACATCCTGCAATCGGCGCCAAGATCCTGGTGAAGCTCACGCAACTTCTGGCGCAGCGACTGCGCAATACCAGCAACCGCCTGGTCAAGGTGTTGCAGCACCAGGAGCCCGACTACACGCCGGATTGATCGGCAACCGGCATTCAGTGTCCGGCGAGGACCGGGAACAGCTTGGTCAGGCCGACCGCCATCACCTCGACCGACAACGCGGCCAGGATCAGGCCCATCAGCCGCGTCATCACGTTGATTCCGGTGCGTCCGAGAACACGTGCGATCGGCTGGGCCAGCGAAAAACACAGCGCCGTGGCCAGGCCCACCACCATTCCATAACCCACCAGTGTTGCCAGTTGCGGAAAAGTCTTGGCCCGCTCCGCGTAGATCACGACCGTCGACATCGTCGCTGGGCCCGTCAGCAGCGGAATCGTCAGTGGCACGACCGCAATGCTGGCACCGTCGGCCGAACGTCGCTGTGCGACCGCCAGTTCGTCGGCATTGGAGCGCGCCTCGGCCGGTTGGGCGTTGAGCATGCTCAGTGCCGACGTCATCAGCAGCAGACCGCCACCGACCTGGAAACTCGCCAACGAGATGCTGAAGAACTCCAGGATTTGCAGGCCCAGCAAGGCACTGGCAGCAATCACGACGAAGGCCCCGAACGAGGCAACCCAGACCGTGCGGATACGCTGTTCGCGCTCGAACCCCTGGGTGTAGTGGATATAGAACGGAACGATGGCCAGCGGATTGACGATGGCCAATAGCGTGATCAGCGGTTTGAGGTCCATGTCAGTTTTCCATTGCGCTGCAAGCCACCCGCAACCCATGCAAGGGCGAGCGGCCGACGCGCACGGCCGCTCCGAAGCGGCCGGCCCGCCCCCCAGTGGGGGGTTCGGCCGGCTTACACGCAGTGAAGCCGGACAGACGGGGGGCGTCTTTCATCTCAGCGGCCACCCGCCACGTCGATGTTGGCGCCGCTGACGTAACTGGCCTCGGGCAACATCAGCCAGACAATCGCGTTGGCGACCTCCTCGGCACTGCCGGCGCGCTGCATCGGCACCAGCGGTGCCATTTCGCGGGCCCGCTGCGGCTGTCCGCCCGAGGCATGGATGTCGGTCTCGATGATGCCGGGACGCACCGCATTGACCCGCACACCTTCGCCTGCCACCTCCTTGGCCAGGCCGATCGTGAAGGTGTCGATCGCGCCCTTGGAGGCGCCATAGTCCACGTACTGGCCCGGTCCGCCAAGGCGTGCCGCCACGCTGGACACGTTGACAATGCTGCCACCCTTGCCGCCGTGGCGCGTGCTCATGCGCTTGAGCGCCTCGCGCGTGCACAGAAAGGTTCCGAGCACATTGATGTCGAACATGCGCCGGATACGCGCCGCGCTCATGGCGTCAACCCGTGCAGCGACGTCGACCACGCCGGCATTGTTGACCAGTGCCGTCACCGGGCCGAGTTGCGCATCGATCGCCTGGTACATCGCCAGAATCTGATCCTCGTCGGCAACGTCGGCCTGTACCGCGATCGCGCTACCGCCAGCAGCCTCGATTTGCTGCACGACGCGCTTGGCGGCATCTAGGTTGCGGGTGTAGTTGACGGCAACGGCGAAGCCGTGCCGGGCCGCGCACAGGGCGGTTGCGGCGCCGATGCCGCGCGAGCCACCGGTGATCAATGCAATGGGTTTCACTGTTGCTCCTGCAAGGTGGTATTGAGGAAATGCTGCGTGCACGATACACGAGCCCCACAGGCGTTGTATGCTGGCCTGCGGTTTTTTACCGGTGTGCACGCTTGGCGGCAGCGCTGTTGCGTCCTCTTGTGCAGGCCACAGACCCCAGGAGGTGGAATATGAAATCAGCTATCGACTACTATTTCGCGGCGCAAAGTCCGTGGGCCTATCTGGGCCATGCGCGTTTCGTTGCAATTGCGCAGGCGGCCGGGCGCGAGGTACGCGTAATGCCGGCCGATTTTGGCAAGGTGTTTGCCGTGTCAGGCGGACTTCCGCTGGGCAAACGCGCGCCGCAACGCCAGGCGTATCGCCTGACGGAATTGAAGCGGTTCGCCGACCATCTCAGCCTGACCATGCAAGTGCAGCCGGAATTTTTTCCGGTGTCGGGCGACGACGCGTCGCGCCTGATCATTGCGGTCGACATGGCCGAGGGCTCGGCGGCAGCGCTGCGCCTGACCGGCGCCGTGCTGGCGGCCGTCTGGGCCGAGCAACGAGACATTGCCGATGCCGGCGTGTTGGCGGCGCTGCTGAAAGAAAACAAGCTTCCGGTCGAGCGCCTGGCGCAGTCGCGCGAGGAGCCGGCGCAACAGCGCTATGCGCAAAATACCCAGTCGGCCATCGATGCCGGCGTGTTCGGCGCGCCGAGTTACTGCGTCGCAGGCGAGATATTCTGGGGCCAGGACAGGCTCGATTTTCTGCAGCGCAGGCTCGGCCGCGACTGATTTGCCGGCGACATCCGCCGATTCGCAAACACTGAGGAGAAAAAACAATGTCGGGAATGATTCAACTGATGGCTCAGGACGGGGTCGAGTGCCCAGCGTACGTCGCGCATCCGGCAGGGACGGCGCACGGCGCCGTGATCGTGATGCAGGAGATATTCGGCGTCAACAGCCATATCCGCAGCGTGGCCGACGGATTCGCCCAGCAGGGTTACCTGGCGATAGCGCCGCACGCGTTTCACAGGGTCCGGCAGAACGTCGAACTGGATTACGGGTCGGACGACATTGCCCAGGGACGCGAACTCAAGGCGGCTGTCGAGGCCTTGCCCGAGCCGGGCGTGATGGACGATATCGCCGCGGCCATCGTGTTCGGTGCTGGCAGCACCGGCGGCAAGGTTGCCATCGTGGGGTACTGTTGGGGTGGCCTGCTGGTATGGCGCAGTGCCTGCAGACTGCGTGGCCTCAGTGGCGCCATCGCCTATTACGGCGGCGGCATGACCGGCGATTTGGAGGCGCGGCGCCACGCCTTATGCCCGGTCATGTGCCACTTCGGCGAGCAGGACCATGCGATTCCGCTCGAAGGCGTGAAGGCGTTTGCGCAGGCACAGCCCCAGGTCGAGGTGCACATCTACGCGGCGCAGCATGGATTCAATTGCGATCAGCGGGCCTCGTACGACGCTGCAGCAGCGCAACTCGCCCAGGAGCGCACGCTTGCGTTCCTGCGCCGGCACCTGAGTTGAGGTGTTGCGGTACTGCGCGGTGGTACAGTGTTTCGGTCGGTCGGGACCCAACCTAGCCGCAATTCGCAAGGAGCGGTTTTCGAGATGCAACAACTGCATTATTTCCCGGGCAACGCCAGCATGGCGGTGCATATCGTGCTTCAGGAGATCGGTGACCCGTTCGAACTGGTGTTGGTGGACCGAGATGGCGGTGGCCACAAGTCGGCCGAATACCTCAGGCTCAACCCGAATGGTCTGATCCCGGTGTTCGTCGATGATGATCTGGTGCTCTATGAGTCAGCAGCGATCTGCCTGCATCTGTGCGACAGGTCACCCGCTGCCGGCCTGCTGCCGGCGTTCGGCACGGTGGAGCGGGCCCACGCCTACAAGTGGCTGGTGTGGCTGACCAATACCCTGCAAAGCGCGTTGTTGAGTTACTTCTATCCGGAGCGCTGGATGAACCAGGGCAATGCCGATGGAGCGGCCGAGCTCAAGGCGCATGCGCAGGAGCGGGTGGGCGTGCTGCTCGACCAGGTCGACGGAGAACTGGCGCGCCACGGCGAGCCCTGGTTGCTCGGCGCTCAATACACGGCCATCGACGCCTATTGCCTGATGTTGTGCCGCTGGACCCGTAATTTCTCGGCTGCGCCGGCGCGTGAGCGTCAGCATCTGGGCCCGCACATGCGCCGTGTGCTGGAGCGACCCGCGGTGCGGCAGGTGTTCGCTACCGAGCGGCTGGAGCTGACCGACATCTGAGCCAGCCGCTGCGCTGCGCTCAACGCGCGTTGCGTGCGAGATAGTGCTTGCGCCAGAACACGCCGACCAGGCCGACCGCCAACAGCGACATGGTGCCGATGGTCCACCAGATGCCGGCCTGGCGGTGCACCAGTGGCAGAAAATCGAAATTCATGCCAAAGAAGCCGGTGATGAAGTTCAGCGGCAAGAACACCGCGGTGAGCACTGTCAGCGTGCGCATGATCTCGTTGGTCCGGTGGCCCTGCGCGCTGAAATGCATCTGTACCGTGGTTTCGGCGTTCTGTTCAAGGCGGCGCACATGGCGTACCACCCGTTCAATATGTTCGAGTACGTCGCGGCTGCGCACCTTGAGCAGATCGAGTTCACGCCGGTCGGTACCACTGTCGGCTGTTGGCCAGGTTTCGAGTGCGGCGGTCCAGTCCAGCATGGCCGTGCGCTGGTCTTCGGCCACATCGTCAAGCGCATGCAGTGCCAGCCGGGCGTCCAGCAGCGCACTCCAGTTCGTGAAGCGGGTGTTCGGTGCCAGCAGCTCGGCCTGCCAATGGTCCAGCTGGCGCGACAACTCGCGTCGCAGATCCAGATAGCGGTCGACGATCTGGCTCACGATGCGCAGCATCAGGTCGGCCGCGCTGGCCGGAAAACGCGAGCCGTTGTCGCGCAGCGAGTCGCCGCTGCTGCCGAGCAATCGCGTGGCGTAAGCGTCCCGCGCTGCGCAGTCGGCCGGATGGACGCTGAGCAGCACGTTGTCGAAAATCGCGAAGCCTACCGGGCTGGTGTCGATGCGGTGCAGGATCGGCGGCCCCGAGCGCCGCACCGGACCGCTCGCTTCGCCGGTGGCCACGGTGTTGTCCCGGGCGGCGGTGGCCAGTCGGCGAAATACCAGCAGGTCGTACTGTGCCGTGTAGTCGTAACGCGACGGCAACTGCGCATTGAGCAGGTCGCTGATGTGCAGGTTCACCAGTTGAATGCCGCACAAGGCCTGTAGCGCGGCCTGTATCGATTCATGGTTGGCTTCGAACTCGGCGCGGCTGCAGGAAATCCAGACCGTGGTTTGCTGCGCGGGCGCCGTTGGCAGTTGGTCGGACTCGCGGATACCCGCCGGGCCGATGAAAAAAACGCGCATGCCTTCTCCCCAGACTGGAACCGGCCGGGTCGTCCAGCGGACGCAGCCTTGATGCCGATTCTGCCCTGCTTCACAGCAAGGCCAGAACGTGCATTGTTGACATGGCCGCACTGGGCTGGCGCGGTAACATGATGACCGACAGTATCGTTCGCCAAGGAGTGCAGATATGAAACTTCGAAGCCTTGCCGGAGCCTTCTTGATGGCGGTTGCCGGATTCTTGCCTGCATCAGGTGCCATCGCGCAAACCGGCGTAGCCGTGATCCACAGTTTTTCGGTCGACCAGGTGGCGCAACTGACGCCGGGTACCGAGTTGATATTCCGTGCCACCGGGACCGCGGGCGGGCAACTGGTGCTGGACATCGATGGAATGACGAACCAGCTTGGCCTGGCCGAGACCAGCGCCGGAAATTACGCCGGCGCCTATACAGTCAGCATTCGCGACAAGATCCCGTTCGATGCCCAGGTCAAGGCCACGCTTCGGGTCGGGTCGCAGCAGGTGTCGGCGCTGCTCGGCCAGCATTTGCTGACCAATGCGGAATATGCCCGGATGCTGGCGTCCGCGGCGCCAGCGGCGCCGCAGATCAGCCGCATCGAGACACGCAATACCGGCGCGTACTCCGGCGGGCACGAACTGAGTTTTATTGTTGACGGCACGCCCGGCGCAGCCGCGCAGGTGTCGCTGGATGGGGGGCAGTCGAGCATCGCGTTGGTGGAGCAACGCAGCGGGCACTATACGGGGCGCTATACCGTCAAGACACGGGATCAGTTTTCGGCCACGACGCCTGCGGTCGTGACCCTGGCCTTTGCCGACAAGACCGTTCGGGCAGCCAAGGATCTGGCGCCGGGCGCAACGGCCCAGACAACCCAGGCTGCCGTCGCCGCACCGGCATGCGATGCCTGTGGCGTCGTCGTGTCGGTGAAAAAGGTCAAGGTCAAGGGCAATTCGAACTATATCGGCGCCATTGCCGGAGGTGTGGGCGGTGCCGCCCTGGGCAACCAGGTGGGCAAGGGCAATGGCAAGGCGGCCGCCACGATCCTGGGCGCCGTTGGTGGCGCGTTCGCCGGGCGTGAGATCGAAAAGCAGGTGAAGTCTGACTCCCGCTACGACGTGGTGGTGCGGTTGGAAAACGGCAGCAGCCGCACGCTGAGTTACGACCATGATCCGGGCCTGACATCGGGTGCCAAGGTGCAGGTCGTAGGAGACGTGTTGCAACTGCGCCAGTAACGTTGCCTGCACCGGCGGGGTGCGATCGGGTACAAGGCACCGTCACCGCAAGGGTGCGTGGCGTCTTCAGAAGCGCGCGGTCAGATTCACATGCAGCTTGTTGTCCCCGGCACGTGGAATTGCCGGATTCGCCGGCCCGGCCAGCACGCTGAGCAGGCTCAGCCGGTTTGCAACAGCCTGGCCGCATCCAGCGCGAAATAGGTCAACACGCCATCGGCCCCCGCGCGTTTGAAAGCCAGCAGGCTCTCCATCATGACCGCGTCATGGTCGAGCCAGCCGTTGTGCGCGGCTGCCTTGAGCATGGCGTATTCGCCGCTGACCTGGTAGGCGAAGGTCGGCACGCGAAATGTGGCCTTGATCCGACACACGACATCCAGATACGGCATGCCGGGTTTGACCATCACCATGTCGGCGCCTTCCTGGATGTCCATCGCCACTTCGCGCAGGGCTTCATCGGTGTTGCCGGGGTCCATCTGGTAGACCTTCTTGTTGCTCTTGCCCAGGTTGGCCGCGGAGCCCACGGCGTCGCGGAACGGGCCGTAGAACGCACTGGCATATTTGGCGCTGTAGGCCATGATCCGGGTGTGCACCAGATGGTGGGCTTCGAGCGCGCTGCGAATTGCGCCGATGCGGCCGTCCATCATGTCGCTGGGCGCGACGATGTCCACGCCGGCCTGTGCCTGGGTGAGGGCCTGGCGAACCAGTATGTCGACGGTCTCGTCATTGAGGATATAACCATTGGCCGCAGGGTCAGGGTCGATCAGTCCGTCCTGCCCGTGGCTGGTGTACGGATCCAATGCGACGTCGGTCAAGATGCCCAGATCGGGAAATTCCTGCTTGAGTGCGCGCACGACCCGTGGCACCAGGCCTTCGGGATTTGTCGCCTCCTGTCCGTCCGGCGTCTTGAGCGACGGGTCGATGACCGGAAACAGGGCCATGACAGGAATGCCGAGGTTGACGCATTGCTGTGCCACCGGCAGCAGCAGATCCAGGCTGAGTCGCTCAACGGCGGGCATGGATGCGACGATCTGGCGCTGCAGCTTGCCGTCGACCACGAAGACCGGATAAATAAGGTCATGCGGTGTCAGCCTGTGTTCCCGGACCAGGTCACGGGTGAAACTGTCATGGCGCAAGCGGCGTGGCCGACCGATGGGAAAAGGGGCGTAGGGTGTCATGGATAAAAATTGTCCCTCATTTACGGTGTGCGTCGGCCACCTTCCCGAAAACGGCCTTTGGTGGCGGCGGATGGTCTCTGGAGGGCAAATATTGTCGTGAGCGCGACACATTTGTAACAACAGTATTGAATCCGCGCCTCATCTTTGCTAGATTTCGCCTGGGCGGTTCGCCGCTCCCCGCTTTTCCTCCCTGAGCGGGGCCTTGATGTGTGACAGCAAAAAAGGCTTGAACCCCAGCTCTCGGGCTGGGGTTTTTTTGTGGACGCGATCCAGCGCGCTGTATGCCGGGCCATGCCCTAAACTGATCCCATGCTCTGGGTCAAATCATTCCACATCGTGTTTGTCGCGAGTTGGTTCGCGGGGCTGTTCTATCTACCCCGCATCTTTGTGAACCTGGCCATGGTGGATCCGCAATCATTGGCAGAACGTGAGCGCCTGCTTCTGATGGCGACCAAATTATTGCGGTTTACGATCATGTTGTCCTGGCCCGCGGTGCTGCTGGGCATCTGGTTGCTGGTGATGTTGTGGCAGGTTCCCGGGTTTGGCCAGGGACCGGGAAACGGCTGGATGTACAGCAAGCTGGCGGTGGTGGTGCTGGCCATCGTCTTTCAGGAGATTTGCGCCTACCAGCTGCGTCGCTTCAAGGCTGGTACCGAACGCCACGGCCATGGGTGGTTCCGGTGGTTCAACGAGATCCCGGTCCTGTTGCTGCTGGCGGCGGTGATTTTGGTGGTGGTCAAACCATTCTGATCCGGCGGTCCTGATGCAGAAGACTGCCGCCTGGCCACTGGCGCTGAGTTATCTGGGCCTGATCGTCTATGCCAGTCTGTATCCGTTTTCGGGCTGGCGCGACCAGGGCCTCAACCCCTGGGCCTTTCTGGTGGCGCCCTGGCCGCGCTACTGGACCGGGTTTGATGTTGGTGCCAATGTCGTCGGGTACATGCCGGCCGGGTTCTTCCTGGCGCTTACCGCTGCGCGCACCGGACGTGGTCGCCGCGCTGTCTCGCGTGCGACGGCCGTCTGTGGCGTGTTATCGCTCTGCATGGAAACCCTGCAGATCTATCTGCCAGCTCGCGTCCCGTCAAATGTCGACCTGGGCCTGAACGTGCTGGGCGCGTTCATCGGTGCGGCGCTGGCCGGGTTGCTGGAGCGTCTGGGTGCGATCGACCACTGGAGCCACGTGCGGGCGCGCTGGTTCGTGCCCCAGGCGCGCGGCGCCCTGGTCCTTCTGGCTTTGTGGCCGCTGGCCTTGTTGTTTCCGGCTGCGCTGCCACTGGCTCTAGGCCAGGTGATGGAAAGGGTGGAGGCCGCATTGGTGGAGATGCTGGCCGATACGCAGTTTCTGTATTGGTTGCCGGTACGCGAGATCGAGTTGCAGCCGCTGCTACCGGTATCCGAGATCCTGTGTGTGGCGCTCGGCGCGCTGATTCCGTGCCTGATCGCATATTGCGTCGTGCGCCCGGCACTGCGAAGAATCGTGTTTGCGACCGGCATCGTCGTGGTCGGCGTGGTGATGACCAGCCTGTCCGCGACATTGACCTGGGGACCGGAACATGCCTGGGACTGGCTTCAGGTACCGGTCAGAACCGGCCTGCTTTTCGGTTGGGTGCTGGCCTTGCTACTGGCCGCCGTTGCGCATCGTGTCTGCGCAGCGCTGGCGCTGCTGACCATGGGTGTGTACTTGAGTCTGCTCAACCAGTCGCCGGCAGACCCTTATTTCATGCAGACCCTGCAGACCTGGGAGCAGGGCCGTTTCATCCGCTTCCATGGCCTGGCGCAGTGGCTGGGGTGGTTGTGGCCTTATGCCGCCGTGGTCTATCTGGTGCAGCACCTGTGGCTCGGCGCGCCCGAAAACTAGAATCCGTCCAATGAATCCCATACCTCCCAGCGCCGATCCGGTGCCAGCGTCCTACTACCAGCGGCACATCTTCTTTTGCCTGAACGAGCGCAAGAACGGCGAGGCATGTTG
The DNA here is from genome assembly GCA_039934375.1 of Burkholderiaceae bacterium. Classification (GTDB taxonomy): domain Bacteria; phylum Pseudomonadota; class Gammaproteobacteria; order Burkholderiales; family Burkholderiaceae_C; genus CAISIP01. The sequence goes on from JBDTMH010000077.1 coordinate 12,085, forward strand.
TGCGCAGCATGCCGCGCAGGCCGGCTTTGACCGCTGCAAGCAGCAGGTCAAGGAGCTGGGCCTGGCCGGTCCGGGCAAGGTCAGGGTCAACAAATCCGGCTGCCTGGACCGTTGCGCCGCCGGGCCGGTGGCGGTTGTCTATCCCGAGGCCGTCTGGTACAGCTATGTCGATGCCAATGACATCGACGAGATCGTCGAATCCCATCTCAAGAACGGCAAGGTGGTGGAACGACTGCTGACACCGGCTCACCTCGGGCGTTGACAGCACGTTGTCTGCCGGCGCGTGATGCGCCTGCGCACTCTGGACGATTCAGCCGGTTACGGTTAGGGGACGGATCCGGACAAATTGTCACGGACAATCAATCGCATCGCGCTGCTTCCAATGCCGCATCTGCATGCGCCATCTCCATTGCCGATTCCAATGCCATCGTGCTGTCACCCGGGCCCACCGCGTATGGCAGGCGGTTGGTGGCCCTCATTCCTACCTAGTACCCGATGAAATCCCTGATCACTGCCTTTGCCTTGGTGCTGTCCCTTTCGGTGGGCGCGCAGACCCCTCAGCCGCCCGAAATTGCGGCACGGTCCTATATTTTGATGGACGTCACCTCCGGACAGGTCCTGACCGAAAAGGATGCCGATGCCAGCGTGGAGCCGGCATCGTTGACCAAGGTAATGTCCGCCTACTTGGTGTTCGATGCCTTGCGCAGCAAGAAAATCACGCTGACCCAGACCTTGCCGGTCAGCGTGCGGGCCTGGAAGATGGAAGGCTCGCGCATGTTCATCGACCCCAAGATGCAGGTCCCGGTCGACGACCTGATCAAGGGGATGATTGTGCAATCGGGCAACGACGCGACGGTTGCACTGGCTGAAGGTGTCGCCGGCTCGGTCGAGCAATTCGTCAAGCTGATGAACGACGAGGCCAAGTCCATGGGCTTGAAATCGACGGGATACCGCAACGTCGCGGGTTTGACCGAGCCCGGGCATGCCACAACGGCGCGTGACATGGCCATTCTTTCCAGTCGTCTGATACAGGATTTCCCCGAGTACCTCGGTTATTACTCGATCAAGAAGTACCACTACGCCGGTACCCCAGCGAGTAACGAGAACAACCGCAATCTGCTGCTTTACCGTGATCCGTCCGTCGACGGACTGAAGACCGGCTACACGGAGGCCGCTGGCTATTGCATGGTCGTTACAGCCAAACGCGACTTTCCGAACCTCGTGCAAGCCGGCGCGCCCGCTGGCAGTGCTGCGGCCACCGGTCGTAGGCGTCTGCTGTCGGTGGTGCTGGGAACGGCCAGCGCGAACGCCCGTGCCAATGAATCGCAGAAACTGATCAACTGGGGCTACACCGCGTTTGAGGCCGTCAAACTGTTCGACGCCAACCAGGCGGTGGTGTCGCCGCCTGTCTGGAAAGGCACGGCGCCCACCCTCAAGCTGGGGCGTACCGAGCCGGTGATCGTGACGGTTCCGGCCGGTAGCAAGGCCGACATCAAGACCGAGGTGGCGCGTCCTGATCCGCTGGTGGCGCCGTTCACCAAAGGGCAGAAGGTCGCGACACTGAAGATATCGGCCGGCAACCAATTGGTGGCAGAGTTGCCGCTGATGGCCCTGGAGGACGTCGGTCAGGCTGGCATCCTGGGCCGTGCCTGGGATTCGATCCGGCTCTGGATCAAATAGTCGCGCCGCTGGTGACGGGCGGGGGTGGCCCGGTACTGGACGGGTGTCAAACCAGACGCGGCAGCCAGCGCCTATTGGGCGGAACGACCCGGCCAGCGCGGCTTGACAAGTTTCTAGCTTGACAAGTTTCTTGTGGCGCCCGAATCACGCTGATATACTCGAGGGCTTTTCGGAATTTTCTGAAGGGGTGATGGTTTCTCGTTAAAACTGTCAGTCGGTTATTCCAACCACTTTCCAACGTTTAGGGACGTTCAACAATAGGCGCGTCACGCGCTTATTCATTAGGAGGCTTGAGTGCCAACCATTAACCAGTTAGTCCGTCAGGGGCGCGAGGTCGAGAAGATCAAGTCCAAGAGCCCTGCGATGGAAAATTCCCCGCAGCGCCGTGGCGTTTGCACCCGTGTCTACACCACCACCCCCAAGAAGCCGAACTCGGCGCTTCGCAAGGTCGCCAAGGTGCGCCTGACCAACGGGTTCGAGGTCATCTCGTACATCGGCGGTGAGGGTCACAACCTGCAGGAACACTCGGTGGTTCTCGTGCGTGGCGGTCGCGTGAAGGATTTGCCGGGTGTGCGTTACCACATCGTGCGCGGTTCGCTCGACCTTCAAGGCGTCAAGGATCGCAAACAATCGCGTTCGAAGTACGGCGCCAAGCGTCCGAAGAAGGCCTGATCGAACGCATCCATGGCGAACCCTGGCGGTTCGCGCGCTGGCGAGAAGCGTTGAATTTTCGAATGTCGGTGTCTGGTGTCTGCCCTGGCTGGTGGTTCCGGACGAAGTGGCCCGAACTCCGGAATTGTCCGGATGGGTCGAGTAAGTGGGAGTTTGTATGACTCCCGCGGTGTTCGAAAGAGCGCCAACTGAAGCAATGAGGTGAAAAAATGCCACGTCGTCGTGAAGTCCCTAAACGTGAAATTCTGCCGGATCCCAAATTCGGCAACGTCGAGCTGTCCAAATTCATGAACGTGATCATGGAAGGCGGCAAGAAGGCGATCGCCGAGCGCATCATTTATGGCGCGCTGGAGCAGATCGAGAAGAAGAACCCGGGCAAGGACCCGGTGGAAGCCTTCACCATGGCTATCAACAACGTAAAGCCCATGGTCGAAGTCAAGTCGCGCCGCGTTGGTGGTGCAAACTACCAAGTGCCCGTCGAAGTGCGCCCGGTGCGTCGCCTGGCGCTGTCGATGCGCTGGATCAAGGAAGCTGCGCGCAAGCGTGGCGAGAAGTCCATGGCGCTGCGTCTGGCCAACGAGCTGATGGAAGCCACGGAAGGCCGTGGTGGTGCCATGAAGAAGCGCGACGAAGTGCACCGCATGGCCGAGGCAAACAAGGCGTTCTCGCACTTCCGTTTCTAAGCGGGGCTGCAGTCCGGGTGCGCCCGGATTGCCTTCGGTTGAGTGCAAGGGTATTGATGGAGCCGAGGTCGGCCCCATCTTCCATTGCTGGCCCAACCCCCCAAGCCTCGCCGTTGCTGCCAGGGTCCGATTGGCAGCCTGCGCGAGGCGGCTTTTTGTATTTATCGGCCCCTTAAGGATTCATCATGGCTCGCGTCACTCCCATCGAACGCTATCGCAATATCGGTATTTCTGCGCACATTGACGCCGGCAAGACCACCACGACAGAGCGCATTCTTTTCTACACCGGTGTGAACCACAAGATCGGTGAGGTCCACGACGGCGCCGCCACGATGGACTGGATGGAGCAGGAGCAGGAGCGTGGCATCACGATCACGTCCGCTGCGACCACCTGTTTCTGGCGTGGCATGGATGCGTCCTTGCCCGAGCACCGCATCAACATCATCGACACCCCCGGCCACGTGGACTTCACGATCGAGGTCGAGCGCTCCATGCGGGTGCTCGACGGCGCGTGCATGGTCTATTGCGCCGTCGGCGGCGTACAGCCGCAGTCCGAGACGGTCTGGCGCCAGGCCAACAAGTACAAGGTGCCGCGTCTGGCCTTTGTGAACAAGATGGACCGTACCGGTGCCAACTTCTTCAAGGTCCATGACCAGATGCGCCTGCGCCTGAAGGCCAATCCGATCCCTATCGTCATCCCTATCGGTGCCGAGGAAAACTTCAAGGGTGTCGTCGACCTGGTCAAGATGCGTGCCATCTTCTGGGACGAAGCGAGCCAGGGCATGAAGTTCGAATACCGTGAAATTCCCGCGGAGCTGCTCGAGCTGGCCAAGCAATGGCGCGAAAAGATGATCGAGGCTGCGGCCGAGGCTTCCGAAGAGCTGATGAACAAGTACCTGGAAGAAGGTGACCTGTCCGAGGAAGAGATCATGCTCGGCATACGTATCCGCACGATCGCCAGCGAGATCCAGCCCATGTTCTGCGGCAGTGCCTTCAAGAACAAGGGTGTGCAGCGCATGCTGGACGCCATCATCGAGTTCATGCCGTCACCGGTCGATATTCCGCCCGTGGGCGGAACCGACGAAGACGAGGCGCCTGTTACCCGCAGGGCCGACGACAGCGAGAAATTCTCCGCGCTGGCGTTCAAGCTGATGACCGACCCGTTCGTCGGTCAGTTGACCTTTGTGCGCGTCTATTCCGGTGTACTGCAAAAGGGCGACAGCGTCTACAACCCGATTCGCGGCAAGAAGGAGCGAATCGGCCGTATCGTGCAGATGCACGCGAACAACCGCGAAGAGGTCAGCGAGATCCGCGCCGGTGACATTGCTGCCTGCGTGGGCCTCAAGGACGTCACGACCGGCGAGACCTTGTGTGACCCGACCGCGATCGTGTTGCTCGAGCGCATGGTGTTCCCGGAGCCGGTGATCACCCAGGCGGTGGAGCCCAAGACCAAGGCCGACCAGGAAAAGATGGGCATCGCTTTGCAGCGCCTGGCTCAGGAAGATCCGTCGTTCCGCGTCAAGACCGACGAAGAATCGGGCCAGACCCTGATCGCCGGCATGGGTGAGTTGCACCTCGAGATCATCGTCGATCGCATGAAGCGCGAGTTCGGTGTCGAAGCCAACGTGGGTAAGCCGCAGGTGGCTTACCGCGAGACCATCCGCAAGACCGTGGAAGACTCGGAAGGCAAGTTCGTGCGCCAGTCCGGCGGCAAGGGCCAGTACGGTCACGTCGTGCTCAAGATCGAGCCCAACGAAGCCGGCAAGGGATTCGAGTTCGTCGACGCCATCAAAGGCGGCGTGGTGCCGCGCGAGTACATCCCGGCGGTCGAGAAGGGCGTCATCGAGGCGCTCAATACCGGCGTGTTGGCGGGTTATCCGGTGGTGGACGTCAAGGTGACGCTGCACTTCGGCTCCTACCACGACGTGGACTCGAACGAGAACGCGTTCAAGATGGCTGCGATCTTCGGCTTCAAGGACGGCTGCCGCAAGGCGAACCCGGTCATTCTTGAGCCAATGATGGCGGTCGAGGTGGAAACGCCGGAAGACTATGCCGGTAACGTGATGGGCGACCTCGCCTCGCGTCGCGGCATGGTGCAGGGCATGGAGGATATGGTTGGTGGCGGCAAGGTAATCAAGGCCGAGGTTCCGTTGTCCGAGATGTTCGGTTACTCCACGACATTGCGCTCGATGTCGCAAGGCCGTGCCACCTATACGATGGAATTCAAGCATTACTCGGAAGCCCCGCGCAATGTGTCCGAAGCCATCATGGCTGCACGCGCCAAGTAAG
>JBDTMH010000078.1:0-16857 GCA_039934375.1 Burkholderiaceae bacterium
TTCGGCAGGTTGCGCAGTACCTTGAAAGGCAGGTCAAACAGGTTCATGGCCACAATGTCCTCGCTCGGATTTCAGACAGGACAGATCATCAAAAGTTGCGGTTGATCCGTTCCAGCACCGTGTCGTCCACAGGTGCGGAACTGTTCCAGCACAAGCGATACACCGACGCATAGCCGGCATCGAGCACGCTGGTTTCGTCACCTGCCGACGATACCCCAGTACGCCCCTTGACATAACGCAAGACGGTGGTGTCGCCGCGCGTCTCCAGCACATCGATGGCAGCTGCGATCTTGGCCCGGCCCGGCAGCGCAGGGCGCAGCGGCGCCGGCACTCTGGCAGGCAGATTGATGCTGAGCCAGCTGTCTGGACGGTGCCAGCTGGCAATGTCCCGGCCAAAACCACCGACCACCGCTGCCAACCACGGGGCCAGAGCCGGTGCATCGAAGGCCAGCTCCTTGGGCGCCGAGAATGCCAACGCAGGAATACCCCAGAAACTGGCCTCGCGCGCAATCGCCATGGTGCCGGAATAGGCGATGTCCTCGCCAATATTGCGACCTTCGTTGACACCCGACAACACCAGATCCGGCTTGGCCGAGTCGGCGAGCAACCAGGCCAGCGCCGCAATCGCACAGTCGGCCGGTGTACCCGAACACGCATAACGGCGTTCGGTCAGCCGGGTGACCGTAAACGGCTCGTGCAAGGAAATCTGGTGCCCCATGCTGCTGCGCTTGCGCTCTGGCGCAAGCACCCAGACGTCGTCACTGACACTGGCCGCAGCGCGCTCCAACGCGTCAATTCCGGCCGAGAAATGGCCGTCGTCGTTGCTGATCAGGATTCGCGGGCCGGACATGGTGCCATCGTCCTGGTCAGGGCCTGCCGGCAGACGCGCCAAGCTGATCGCGCTTGGGAGCAGCGGCGTCGCCGGCCGCCAGTTGCTGGCGCAGCAGCAGCGCCAGCAGCGGCGTCGCCTCGATCTGCGGCAGGTGACCCACGCCAGGCAACAGGTGTACGGCCACCGCACCCGGCACAGCGGCCGCATGCGCTGGGGGCACGATGCGATCCAGCACACCCCAGATCAATTTGACCGGCACCGTCAGCCCGGTGAGGTGTTCGCGCAGCAAACACGCCTGCGTGCCGTCGGGCAACAAATGGTCGGCCATGGTGGCCAGCGCCGCACGGGTGTCGGGTGATTCGAGCTCGCTCCAGGCACTCGCCGCAAACGAGCCGGATACCTGGGCCGGGTCGCCGAACATCATGCCCAGCCACGGCCGCAGGCTGGCAGCGCGGGTCGTGCGCAAAATACCCTGGATGAACGCGCCGTTGATCTGCGGCCCCAGGCCCAGCGGGGCCAGCAAGGTCAATGACCGCAGCCGCTGGCGCAACGAGGGCACCAGCGCAAGCGCTGCGCCACCGCCCATCGAATGGCCGACCAGATGCAGCGCGGTGATGCCCTCCTGGTCCAGCCGTTCCAGCAGCATCCGGGCCACGGCAGCCAGGTCTGGCGCATGGGTACGGGGTGATTTTCCGTGGCTAGGCAGATCGATACCGAACACCGGAATATCGTCGCCCAGTTGTTGCGCCAACTGACGCCACGATCCCGTTGACGTGCCGAAGCCGTGCAGCAAGACTAGCGGCACACCTGCGCGGCGTTGAAACCAGTGCAAATGCAGAGGCTCCGAACCTGCCCCTGTAGCCGGCGCGAGCAACCCATCGTGACCCGCCAGATCGCGCGCCAGCACGCGACCCGCCGGGCCGGAACCTTGCACCAGGTGCAGATCGACCCCACTGGAACGCGCAATGCTGCGGGCCAGAGGAGTGGCACGCAGCACGTGTTGCGGTTTGGCCGCCGCCGGACCTGCCGGTGCAGGCGGATCCACGGCGACCGGGCCGGTCGCCGGCGCATCTGCATCGGCTTGCGCCGCTGGCGCCGCACCGACAGGCGGGACGGCCTCACCCGGCTGAATGATCCAGGCCACGACCTGGCCAACCGGCAACAGGACATCGGTCACCCCGTCGCTGCCTTGCAATACGCCATCAGCCGTGGCTTCGATCTCCATCGTGGCCTTGTCGGTCTCGATTTCGAACACCACCTGCCCCTTGCTGACCGGATCACCATTGCGCACATACCAATGGGCGATCTTGCCCTCCGTCATGTCCATGTCCACCCGCGGCAAAATGACTTCGTGGGCCATATCAGCTTCTCGCCTGCACAGAACGTCGGGCTGCGGCGATGATGTCATCGACCTGCGGAACGGCGGCCTTTTCCAGCTGCGGGTTGTACGGCAACGGGCAGTCGGCGCCACCGAGCCGGATGATCGGGGCATCGAGCCGGTCGAAGGCCGCGCTCTCCGCGATCATCGCGCTGACCTCGGCACCGATACCGAATTGCCGGGTTCCCTCGTAGACACAGATCAGGCGTGTGGTCTTGCTGACACTGTCGATCAGGGTGGTGTGGTCCAGCGGCCGCAACGAACGCAGATCGATGACTTCGACCGAGATGCCTTCCTGCGCCAGTGTCTGGGCCGCCTCCAGCGCCCGGTGCACCATGATCGACGACGCAGCGATCGTGACGTCGCGCCCCTCGTGGCGCACGCGCGCCTCATGCAGCGCTTCGGTGTAATACCCCTCGGGCACCGGACCCTTCATCTTGTATAGCAACTTGTGTTCGAAGAACAGCACCGGATCGTTGTCCTCGATGGCCGCCAGCAACATGCCCTTGGCATCGTGCGGTGTGGACGGTTGCACCACCTTGAGGCCCGGCACATGCGCGAACCAGGCCTCCAGACTCTGGCTGTGTTGCGCCGCGGCGCCGGTGCCCGAACCACTGGGAAAACGCATCACCAGCGGCACCGAGGCCTTGCCGCCGAGCATGAAGCGCATCTTGGCGGCCTGGTTGACGATCTGCTCCATCGCCAGCGTCGCAAAATCGGAAAACTGGAACTCGAACACGGGCCGGCGGCCCATCAAGGCCGCACCCACCGCAACACCGGCGCCGCCCAGCTCCGAGATCGGCGTATCCATGACGCGATCCTCGCCAAAACGATGCACCAGATCGCCGGTGACCTGGAAGGCGCCACCGTAGACGCCGATGTCCTCGCCCATCAGGAACACCCGCTCGTCGCGCTCCATCGCAATGGCCAGCGCCTCCTGGATCGCCTGCGCATAACTCAGCTCGCGACTGTTGTCATCGGCCATGGGCTGTCTCCGGCGCACTGGCGTAGACGAAATCGGTCAGGCTGGACAACGCAGGCGATGGACTGTCATTGGCAAAGGCGATCGCATCATCAATCTCCTGCGCCACGCTGACAGCCAACGCATCGACTTCGTCCTGCGTGATCAGTCCGTGGGCCAGCAGGTCCTGCTCGAACAGGCCGATCGGATCCTGTGCAATCCAGGAATCGATCTCCTCCTTGCTGCGGTAGCGATTGCGGTCGCTCTTGGAGTGGCCACGGTGGCGGTAGGTCAGGCACTCGATCAGCGTCGGCCCGCCGCCGTCACGGGCGCGCGACAAGGCCACATGCGCCGCGTCCGCGACATCGGCAAAACAGTTGCCATCGACCGTGACGCCCGGCATGGCATACGCCGCGGCGCGGTCGGAAATCCGGCTCACGGCGGTTGAACGTTCGATCGATGTGGACATGCCGTATTTGTTGTTCTCGCAAACGAACACCACCGGCAGCTTCCAGATCGAGGCCATGTTCAGCCCCTCGTGGAAAGCCCCCTCGTTGTTGGCACCGTCACCAAAGAAACACACCACGGCATTCGGTCGGCGCATTTGCTTGAGCGCCAGCGCCGCACCGACGGCAATCGGAATGCCGCCACCCACGATGCCATTGGCTCCCAGGTTGCCACCAGCGACGTCGGCAATGTGCATCGAGCCGCCACGGCCGCGGCAATAGCCGGTTTCCTTGCCGAAAAATTCGGCAAACATGTATTTGGGCTCGGCCCCCTTGGCGATGCAATGGCCATGCCCACGGTGCGTCGAGGTGATGCAATCCTGCGCCAGCAGATTGATGCCGACACCCACCGCACTGGCTTCCTGGCCGATCGACAAGTGCATGGTGCCGTGAACCAGGCCACGCATATAGGCTTGCTCCGCGCCCTCTTCGAAACGCCGGATCAGCACCATCTGGCGCAAGGCCTTGTGCAGCATGTCGCGTCCGAGCCGGGCATATGCCGGAGCCGGTGGCTCCGTACGCGCGGTATCGCTCATTGGACTGGCCTCCGTGCTGCGCAGTTCGGGATTCGCCTTGGGGCGGCCCGGCGGCTCACGCCCCATACACCAGTTGGTCCTGCCGCCGGCGCAGTTCGACGATGCGTGACGAGGCATCGACCGCGGTATTGGCATAGGTCAGGAGTTCGCCCTTGCGCACCGGCGCGGTGACCACGGCTTGCTCCAGCAGGCCGCACGGCACGGCAGCGGCGCTGCGTGCTTCGGCCGCGTCCATCGCCCAGGCCCGGTAGGTATATTCGCCGATCGCATCGAGTCGGTCGCCCGGCTTGAGGTCGCGCTTGGCCAGCGCACAAACTTCGGCCGTAGGTTTGGCCAGCGGCGCCATGTCGGCACGCTTGTACAGCACGGCACGGGCGCAGGTCAGCGGCACCTCCAAGCTGCACAAATGGTAGGGGCGGTAGAAGGTGTAGTACGGGCCGGTACCCAGCTTCAGGTAGTCCATGCGTTCGCGCAGACGCGGATGGGCCATTTCGGCCACGACGAAAACGCCCGGCGCAACATCCTTGCCGATCGTGTAGTCCACAACGCCCTTGCGCCGCAGCACGCCGCCATCGGCGATCGGGCACAGCACCTGGTGCAGTTCCTTGAGCGAGGCCGCCGGCCCGTGCATGCCGGCTATATCCGGCACCAGACCGGTGGCGTTGGCAATCGCCGACATTTCGACGGCAGTCTTGGAGCCATCAACGAACTCGACCAACATGCGCGGATTCAGGCCCATCTCCCGCGCCTGCGCCGCGTAGTCATCCGGCGTGGCGTCGACGTTGAGCGGATTGTTCTTGCCCTTGCCAGCTGCGATGACCGGGTAGCCCAGCGCCGACACGAAGTTGATGAGTTCGATGGTCGCACTCGGCTCGTCGCCAGCGCCCAGCGAGTAGATCACCCCCAGTCGGTCGGCCTCGTGCTTGAGGTAGGCGCCGATGGTGACGTCGGCCTCGACGTTCATCATGACCAGATGTTTTCCGTGCTCCATCGCGGTAAGCCCGATCTGCGCACCGACCGCCGGTTTGCCGGTGGCGTCGACCACCACATCGATCAGGGCGCAGGAACACACCAGGTCGGCATTCTGCGTGATGGCAATACGCCGCTCGCCAATCGCCTGCTCGAGCGCACTTGTTGTCTCGACGATACGGTGCGCCTGCGGATCGTGTCCCGCCGCTGCCAGCGCCGCCACGGCCGCCGGCACGTTCAGGTCGGCGATCGCCGCCACCACGATGCCGCGCATCTGCAGCACCTGGGTCACGATGTCCGTACCCATCATGCCCGAGCCGATCAGACCGATCCGGATCGGTTTTCCTGTGGCCTCCAGTGCCGCCAGGTCAGCGGCCAGGCCGCTTGGTTGAAACCCTGTCATGGTCTACCTCAGTCTTGATACATGAACATATGTCCCAAATTCTAGACTTATGTCCATGCAACGTGCAAGCAATTTCCTGGGTTTATCGGGTGGACCAAGGGTTTATCCGTAGCTGGAGAAGGCCCCGCAGCAGACCGGCGCGGCGCCCGATCGGCGCCGAAATCAGGGAACGCGTTCGGCCGACAGGTCGGCTTAACCGGCCAGGTTCAGCAGCGCGCGGGCGCAATGTTCGTCGGTGATCAAGGTGCTGGGTGCGAAAAGCCGTACGGCACCCAGCAGCGCCTCGACCTTCTGGGCGCCGCCGGAAGCCAGAATGCGCTGCGGCACGGCCTTGAGGGTTTCTACGGGGACTGACATCACCCGTCCCTGGATTGGGTCCTGGATCAGTTTGCCATCCCGGTCAAAGTAGTGGAACAAGAGGTCGCCGACCGCACCCATCTGCACGAAGCGAAGGCGCATGTCCTCCGGCAACACGCCATAACGGTAGGCAGTGCCTTCGGTCGTGACATCACCGACGCTGACCAGCACCGCATCGAGTGTCTTGGCATTTTCGAAAACATCAGCCAGACCACAATGGTCGATCAGGGTCTGTCGTGTGGCCGGCGAATCGACGACCGCCGGCGCTGTCATCAGATAACACTCGGCCTGGAACAGACTGGAAAACCGCCATGCGAACTCGGACGGATTGAAACGGCGCACCTTGGTGATGCCGCCCAGCAAGGACACCACGCTGAGATCTGCGACCGGTGCGTCGACCATGAAACGCAGCGACTCATGCAGCGTCCGGCCCCAGCCGACACCCAACCGCATGCCAGCGCGCAGCATGCCGGACGTGTATTGACCGGTTGCCGCGGCCACCGCCATCGTGGCGTCCGCCTGAGGATCGGACAAGGGCGCGACGATCGCTTCCTGCAGGTTGAAGGCCTTCTCGAGTGCGCGTTCCAGCGCGATGCATTCGGGAATGCCGCTCTCGATATTGAACTTGATCTCGTTGCGCTCGCGCAGATCGGCCAGCAGCCGTATCACGGTCACGCGGCCAATGCCCAGATGTTGTGCGATCGCGCTTTGCGTCATCTCCTCGACGTAATACATCCAGGCCACACGCAGACGCATGCGCTTGTTACGCTGGTTGGCCCCGGGACCGGCCAGCACCGGCGACCCCTCGTCCATGGTCGGCGACGGCATTTCCGGCCGGCTCTTGTTCTTCATGCGTCCGGACATCGGCTCATTCGTGGCAAACCACGGTGTTCGGGTGCAGAATCACGATACGAAGGATGGTTTGCGCACGCGGTCATGCTAACGCAATCCTCCGCCGGAGATACCCATGACCCAGACATCGCACGATTCGTCCTCACACCCGTCCGCGCTCACCACCGTGGAGCTCACACTCAAGGATGGTCTGCGCACGCTCGGGGTCAATCTGCAACTGGGAGCACACTGGCTGGTGCACGACGTCGGCCCACGGGTCGCGCAACAGATGGGTCCGCTGGGGACCAGCGGCAAGATGGAAAAGCTGCATGTGCTGGTCGATTCGGCAGCCAAGGGGACCCTATCGAAACTCGAAGCGGCCCAGCACCGTGCCGCAGCAACGGCGATGGCAGACGAACCCTATCGGAATCTGGACTTCCAGCTGCTGCCTCTGGAGCACTATTTCCTGGCAGGCGACAAGCGCAACCCGTCTGGCCTGTTCACTGAAGTCTTTTACTGGCTGATACGACATGCGCTGGCTGTCAAATCAGGACCGGACAGCCGCTGGATCGTGCGCCAGCTGACCGTCGATGCGGTCTTCTGGCAGGTGCAAGACCACTTTGGCGCGCGCCTGCCTTCGCGCGCTGCGGGCGACGCCGATGCCCAGCGGCGCGAACAGCAGCACGCCGTCTTGTGCGCCCAATTGCTACTGGCACTTCTGTCACACCAACCGGTGCAGGATGCCACCGTGCCGCCGTGGGTGCATCAGCAGCCCATGTCGCCCGACACGCCGGAGTTGCTGACTCTGTTGCTGGGCGTGGTGCTGGCGGCCGGATCGGTCTCGCCAACACACACGCAGACATCGGATGCAACCAGTATTCTGCAACTGGGCCAACAACTCGCGCTTGCGCGTCTGCCCGGCTTCGCCGCCGCCTTGCAGCATGCCAGCCCCGTCGACGCACTTGCCACCGAGTTTTCTTTCGTCTTTCGCCACCTATGAGCAACGCAGTGCGAAGTACGAAGGTACTCCCATGAATCCCTTGATCATTGATACTCTCGCGGACACTTGGGCGGCCCTGCATGATCTGCGCACACGCGTTGTTTCCTGGCAGTGGTTCGAAGCGCAGTCACAACTGGCGCTGGAACAAGCTGCCGCCAGGCATGCCCTGTCCGTACGTGTCGACACAAACGTCCTGTGCCGCGCATTCTTCGATTGGGTGCATGCCGTCGACATGAACGAGGGCTTTGAATCGCGCAATCCGCTGGATTTCAGGCACGCCATGGCGGGCCTGTTGCTGCAGCAACTGTTTGCTGCACACTACGCAATACGCGCTCGCCCTTTGCTTCAGTCGACCCAGACAGACGGCCAGGCCGAAGCGGCCCAGGATGGTCCGGCATTGCTTCTCACCAGCGTCGTGCTGACGCTGCTCCAAGCCTTGCGGCAACATGCGGGCGCCGAGGCGTTGGCGCTCGACCCCGGTCTGCCGGACTACTGGAACAGCTATGTGGAGAACGCTGCACAGGACCCTGCAACCGCCATTTGTTTTCTCGATCGTTTGACCGGCCTGGAGCCGATCTGGCAGGCGCCCACCGCCGTCGGTGCGCGTCCGGCGATGCAGCAGGCAGCCGTTACGGCGTCTTCCTGAACCAGGCCTGGCTGTCAAACGGCTTGCCGTATTCGAATGCCTCGCCCACGCGCGGGGTGATGACTTGCACCGGCGTGCCTTTGGCCGCCGCCAGGGTACGTTCGATCGGCTCGACCCATGCGTGGTAAGACAGGTTGAACGTGGCCCAGTGCACCGGCAACAGGAACTGGCCGCCCAGGTCGCGCTGGGCGCGCACGGCCGACTCCGGGTCCATGTGGATGTCCAGCCAGCTGTTGCCATAAGCGCCGACCTTCATCAGCGTCAGGTCCGGCGCACCCAGCCGCTCGTGAATCTCCTTGAAGTGCGGACCGTAGCCGGTGTCGCCGCTGTAATACACCGAATAACCCGCACTCCTGATCATCCACGATGACCACAGCGTGGAGTCGTCCATGCTCTTGCGACCCGAATAGTGGCGTGCCGGTGTGTTGTGGATCTCGACGCCCTTGAAGTCGATCTTGTCCCACCAGTCCATCTCATGGATCTGCGCCAAAGGCACACCCCAACGCTCCAGATGGGCTCCAACACCCAGGCCAACGAAAAAATGCGTGCCGCCGCGGGCCAGCTGCAGCACCGTGGCCATGTCCAGGTGGTCGTAATGGTCGTGCGAGATCACCACCGCATCGATGCCTTCGAGCTGCGCCAGCGCAATCGGCGGCGGGTGCAAGCGCTTGGGCCCGACGAACTGAAACGGTGATGCCCGCTGCGACAGCATCGGGTCGGTCATGATGCGCACGCCATCGATCTCGAGCAGCACCGTGGAGTGCCCGAACCATATGGCACGTAGCCCAGTCACGGGTGGCTGGCGCAAACTGCCCGGCTCCAGCGGCACTATCGGAATCGCAAACGGCGGTGTGCGAACCTGTCCGCCGGAATAATCCCGGATGTTCTGCCACAGCGCCAACCTGCTTTTATAAGGCGGCGAATTGGTGAAGTGGCCGTCGACATATTCGGCTGAATGCTGCATGCGATCCAACCGCGCGCCGGACATCTCGCCACCAAACGTCGGCAATTGCAATACCAGCACGGCCGACATGGCCAGCACGCCGGCAAGGATCAACAACACGATCAGCAGCTTGGCAACACGGGACATGGGGCACTTTGGTTCGCACGATTCTGCACCAGGAGCTTACCGTGACGGGTCAAACAGGCCCGGGCCACCGAACTGCGCCCCTTCGATCTCCAGCAGACGCAGTTTGGTACGCGTGCCACCAGCCGCGGAAAATCCGCCAGCGCCGTTGTGCGCAGCCACAATGCGATGGCAAGGCACGACCGGTGCAAACGGGTTGTGCCCCAGCGCCTGGCCCACTGCGCGGGCCGCACCCGGGTCCCCTAGCCGCCGCGCCATTTCGCCATACGTCATGGTTTCGCCGGGTACCATGCGCCGTGCCAGCGCATAGACCCGCTGGTGAAATGCAGGCACGCCGGTCAGATCGAGCACGATGTCCGACAGATCGGTGGGCTCGCTGGGCTCACCGCGCAGCAGTGCCGTGATTCTGTCGATCGCTTGCTGCACCGGCGGCGGCGGCGCGCTCTGCGGCGCCTGCGGGAACCGCTCGGCCATACGCGCGCGGGTCGCGGCAGCATCGCGCTCGGGCAATTGCACACCGGTCAAGCCCTGCGCGCCCCAGGCAATACCGCAAAAGCCGATTGCGGTCTCGAACAGCGCGAATCCGATGGTTGACATGGTGACGGCCATGCTAGCGCAGGCCGTTGCGCCGGTCTATCGCTCCAGACCCAGACCCACCCGCGCGATACGCCCATCGTCGAGCGCTCTCACCGCGAAGCTGGCCGATCCCCAGGCCACGCTGTCACCCACGACCGGCGGGCGACGCAGTTCGGCCGCCATCCACGCGCCCAGCGCCTGCTGCGGATCGGCCACGGCCGGCAGGTCGTAAAACGCGCAGATGGCGCCGATGGGTGTGGCCGCATCGAGTTCGAAGTCACGAAACAGCGCCCGATGCTGGCGCTCGTCGCGGGCATCCGGCATCGCGACTCCGAGCCGGCGCGCCATCAGGCCGATCGTCGTGCCTTGCAGCAGCAACGAACTCACGACCGCCAGGAACGCAATGTTGAACACGATACCGGCCTGAGGCGTGCCGGCCAGCAGCGGAAACAGCGCCAGCACCACCGGCACCGCGCCGCGCAGCCCGACCCAGGCGATGAACCAGGTTTCGCCTGCCGTGAAGCGGAACGGCAACAGACAGATCCACACGGCCACCGGCCGGGCCACAAAGATCAGTGTCAGCGCCACCGCCAGACCCGGCCCGAAGTACCCTTGCATTGACGACGGAGTCACCAGCAGACCCAGCAGCAGAAACACGCCCGCCTGGGCCAGCCAGGCATAACCGTCCATCGCACCCAGAATCGGTTTGATCTCGGCGCTGGCACGGTTGGCAACGATCAGACCGAACAGGTAGGCCGCCAGAAAGCCTGAACCACCGATCAGGCCTGTGGCGGCAAAAACCGCCAGCGCCCCAGCCCCTACCAGCAGTGCCACGATGCCACCGCCCGCGTCGCGCGACGCCACCTTGTGCAACACAGCGGCCATTGCAAAACCGCCGCCGATGCCGAACAGCGCGCCCCAGCCGAACTGCTGCGCGAACGCCAGCGCCATCGACGACCACGGCGAGTCGGTCGGGTTGGCGCTGGTGATCAACGCAATGAACGCCAGCGTCAGGTACACCGCCATCGGATCGTTGACGCCGGACTCGATTTCCAGCGTCGTGGCCACCCGCTCGTTGAGCACCACACCGGAACGGTTGAGCAGCGCAAACACCGCGGCGGCATCGGTGGAGCCGACGATGGCACCGAGCAGCAAGGCTGTTTTCCAGTCCAGTCCGACGAACAGCACACCGGCCACCGCCGTGATGCTGGCGGAAATCATCACTCCCAGCGAGGCCAGCAGCGACGCGGGCCGCAGGCCGGTCCGAAAGGTCGTGTATGCGGTACGCAGGCCGCCATCGAGCAGGATGATGGCCAGCGCAATGTTGCCGACCCAGAAACTCAGCACGTAGTTGTCAAAGCGCAGGCCGACAACCCCGTCCTCGCCCGTCAGCATGCCGGCCAGCAGGAACACCAGCAGGAAGGAAAAGCCGACGCGGGTCGAAAACAGGCCAACCAGCACGCTGATGAATACCAGCGCAGAGACGCCCAGCAAGGGGATGTTGACGAACTGCATCGGGAAAGTATCCCAGAGCGGGTCTGCCAGTCGGTTTGGAGGTGGGCAAAGGGACTTCGTCGCGACCGGTCTTCGTCGGCAAGCCGGGTTCGAGGGCGTCCTAGAATCCAGCATGCGATGCGGGCGCGCACCCGGGCCGCACAAGTCCATCGTGTGGCCGATCGCAGCGAACGCAAACAGGAGCAACCGATGTCCACCGCTTCCCCGAACGAACTGCTCGAAGACCAACGCGGCCCGGTGTTATGGCTGACGATCAACCGCGAGGAGCGCCGCAACGCGATCAGCCCGGGGGTGCTGAACAGCCTGGGCCAGGCTTTGGTGCGTGCCAACCAGGACCGCTCGGTGCGTGCCATCGTCATCACCGGTGCCGGCGATCGCGCCTTTTGTGCCGGCGCCGATCTGCAGACAGGCACCTCGTTCCAATTCGATTACTCCGAGCCCCGCTCAGGTTTCGCCAATCTGTTTCGGATTGCACACCAGTCCACCGTGCCGCTGATCGCCCGCGTCAACGGCGCCTGCATGGCCGGCGGTATGGGTGTGATGGCGATGTGCGACCTGGCCGTGGCAACGCCGAAATCCATCTTCGGACTGCCCGAGGTCAAGGTCGGGCTGTTTCCGGCCCAGGTTCTCAGCGTGCTTGACAAGCTGCTGCCACGGCGCATCCTGTCCGAGATGTGCATCACCGGCGAGCCGATCACGGCGGCCCAGGCACTCGAATACGGACTGATCAACCATGTGCGCGAAGACCTGGACGAAGGTGTAGCCTGGCTGCTCGGCCGGCTGCTCGACAAGTCGCCAGCCGCAATCCGCCGCGGCCTGTATACGATGAAGAAGATCGAGATGATGGCTTTCGATGAGTCGATGGCCTTCACCGAAAGCCAGATCGCCTTGTTTGCGCAGACCGAAGACGCCGCGGAAGGGCAACTGGCGTTTCGCGAAAAACGCAAGCCCACCTGGACCGGCCGATAAACATGAGCACACCGACCGTGGCCCGCAAGCGGGTGCGCATCGGCGGCGCGTCGGGATTCTGGGGCGACAGCAGTGTCGGAGCACCCCAACTGGTGGCAAGCGGCCAGATCGACTTCCTGGTGTTCGACTATCTGGCCGAGTTGACGATGGCCATCCTGGCCGGCGCTCGACTCAAGAAGCCGGAAATGGGATATGCCACCGACTTCATCAGCGTCGCCATGCAGTCGGTGTTGAAAGACGTCGTGGAGCGCGGCATCCGGGTCGTCAGCAATGCCGGTGGCGTGAATCCGCAGGCCTGTGCGGCAGCGTTGGCCGCGCTGGCCAAAGCCCAGGGCATCGATCTGAAGATCGCCGTCGTCACTGGCGATGATGTGCTGCCACTCGTCCCGGCTTTGCGCGCGTTGGCCGAGCCACCGCGCGAGCTGCAAAGTGGCGCCGCGCTGCCCGAAGCACTGCTGACCGCCAATGCCTATCTGGGCGCAGCGCCAATCAAGGCAGCGCTGGACGCCGGCGCGCAGGTGGTGATCACCGGGCGTTGTGTCGACTCGGCAGTGACGCTGGGCGTCCTGATGCACGCCTTCCACTGGAAGCTGGCCGACCTGGATCGGCTGGCCGCTGGTTGCCTGGCCGGTCACATCATCGAGTGCGGCTGCCAGGCGACCGGCGGCTTGTTCACCGATTGGGCTGACGTGCCCGACTGGCCACATATCGGTTATCCGATCGTGGACGTCGGCATCGATGGCGATTTCATCTGTACCAAACCCGCCGGCAGCGGCGGACTGGTGACACCGGCCGTGGTGTCCGAGCAGATGCTGTACGAGATCGGTGATCCGGCGCGCTACATCCTTCCCGACGTGGTGTGCGATTTCACCCAGGTCACGATGCGCCAGGTCGGCCCGGACCGCGTCGACGTGCGCGGCGCCAGGGGCCGGCCGGCCACCGACAGCTACAAGGTCAGCGCAACCTGGATGGACGGCTACCGTATCGCCAGCCAGTTGACCATCGTCGGCTTTGACGCGCCAGCCAAGGCCCGGCGTACCGGCGCGGCGATCTTGACGCGTACCTCGGAATTGCTGGCGGCTGCCGGGCTGGGTCCATACACGGCCACCCATATCGAAGTGCTGGGCGCCGAGTCCTGCTACGGCCCCCATGCCAGCGCCGGCGACGTGCGCGAGGTCATCCTGCGGCTTTGCGCCAGCCATCCGCGCAAGGAGGCGCTGACCGTGCTGGCGCGGGAGATTGCACCGGCCGGCACCTCCTGGGCGCCGGGCACCACGGGCGCTGGAGGCGGCCGCGCATCGGCATCACCGCTGATCCGCCAATTCGCGTTCCTGTTGCCCAAGGACCGGGTGGCCGCGCAGGTGCAGCTTCTCGGCGGCGCGACGTGGGCCATCACGCCGACAGTCAACGCAGAGGTACTCCGCCCGGCGACTCAGGAAGCCGCCCGATCCACAATCGATTCCACAAGCCCATCTGCGGCAGCGTCGTTGGCTGCGCCGGCCCAACTGTCCGCGGTCGGTCAGTCCAGTGACACCTTCACGCTGCCGCTGATCCGCCTGGCCTGGGCGCGCAGCGGCGACAAGGGCGACATTTCCAACATCGGCGTGATCGCCCGCCGCCCGGAGCTGCTGCCGCTGCTGCGTGCACAACTGTCCGAGGCGGCGGTGGCGGCCTACCTGGCCCATCTGGTCAAGGGACGCGTCACGCGGTTCGAGGTGCCCGGCATTCACGCGTTCAACTTCGTCTGCGAGCAGGCGCTCGACGGCGGCGGCATGACCTCGCTGCGCAACGACGCGCTGGGCAAGGGCATGGCGCAGATCCTGTTGTCGATGCCGATCTCCGTTCCGCGTGATTTCGTCGTTGCATCCGAAGGTCGACCATGACACCCCCCACCCCATCGCCAGCCCGACCACGCCGACGCCGGAGCCGCATCGCCGGCGGCGCCGTCGCCGTGCTGGCCTTGCTCGGTGCGGCGTTTTTTGTCGGCCCGCGCAACGAATTCGGCCCCGACACGGCCACACCGCGCGCGGCGCCAGAGGCCCGGCTCGAGGCTCTGGACGGTTGGCTTGCAGCCAGTGAAGCACATTGGAGCGACATCCGACCCGGCCTGCAGAAAGCCATCGTGTGGCACTCGCCGGCGCACCAGCGCACACCGTGGGCCGTGGTCTACCTGCACGGCTTTTCCGCCAGCCGCGCCGAGACCGCGCCGCTGGCCGACCAGGTGGCGCAGCAACTCGGCGCCAACCTTTTCTACACCCGGCTCACCGGACACGGGCGCGCGGGCTCGGCCATGGGCGAGGCCCGCGTGCAAGACTGGCTGGCCGACACGCTGGAAGCCGTGCGCATCGGCCAGACACTGGGTGAGCGGGTGCTGGTGATTGGCGTGTCGACCGGCGCCACGCTGGCGAGCTGGCTGGCGCTGCAACCCCAAGGTGCGCAAGTCGCGGCCTATGCCTTCATATCGCCCAACTTCGGCCTGCGCAACAAGCGCTCGGAAATCATCAACGTGCCCTGGGGACGCCAGATCGCGCGGGCGCTGGAGGGCGAGACCCGCGGCACGGAACCGCCAGACCCGCGCGAAGCACAAGCCTGGACCAACCGCTACCCGACCCGAGCGCTGTTTCCGATGATGGCGCTGGTCAAGCATGTCCGGGCCAGCGCGCTGGCCCGGTTCCACACGCCGGTGCTGATGCTGTACAGCGAATCCGACCAGACCGCCGACCCGGCCGAGACCCGGGCCGCCTTCGCGCGTATCGGCAGCGCACAGAAAAAGCTGCAGGTCGTCGACTACAGCGAAAGCCAGGGTCAGCATGTGCTGGCCGGCGATATCCTCGCGCCCAAGGCAACCGGGCCGATGGCACAGTCCATCGCGGCGTGGGTGCGCGCGCTGCCCTGAGCGGCCGGGGCACGCGCACCCATGCAGGCTCCTGCGCCCGCACTGCTGCAACGCCACAACCTGGCGCCGCTGGTATTGGTCAACCTGGGCGTGGGAACCCATGCCATCGTATGGTTCATGGTGGTGACCGCGATGCCCAGCGTGGTCGAAGACCTGCGGGCAGAACCCTATCTGAGCTGGGCCACCAGCGTCTATCTGGTGTCATCCATCGTCGGTGGCGCGATGATGGCGCTGCTCAAGACCCGATTCGGCAGCCGGCGGGCCATGCTGACCTCCGCCGTCGTAGTCACAGCGGGCGGCCTGCTGGCTGCGGCAGCGCCTGGCATTGGGCTGGTGCTGGCGGGACGCGTGCTGCAAGGCCTGGGCGAAGGTGTGCTGGTGGCACTGAGTTACGCGCTGGTGCGTGAACTGTTCGATATCCGCATCCTTCCACGGGTGTTCGGTATCCAGGCCGTGACCTGGGCTTTCGCGATCGTCATCGGCCCGATGGCCGGCGGCTGGCTGACCGAAGCCTGGAGCTGGCGTGGCGCCTTCGTCGGCACCGCCGTCCTGCCGCTGCCGCTGCTGGTGCTGGCGGGCTGGGTCTTGCCGGATGCGCGGGTGCATGTCGCTGCGCCCGACAACGCCGTTCCGGGCCTGCGTCTGGTGCTGCTGGTGCTGGGCGTCATGGCCATTGCAGTAGCCAACCGGATGCCCGGCGCCGGGACGGGTCTGGCTATGGTGGTTCTGGGCTTTGCCCTGATCGCAAGCATGCTGCGCACGGATCGAAGGTCGACGCGCCACATGTTCCCGACCGTGTTTCCCGGGCTCGGGCATCCGGTCGCCCTGGGGCTGTGGGTGTTGCTGCTGATGCCAATGGCGCAAATGGCGATCTACGTCTATACGCCCTACCTGCTGCAGCTTCACCGCGGCCTGAGCCCGACCTGGGCGGGTTACCTGGGCGCAGTGCATGCCATCGCCTGGTCGATCTCCGCGGTGCTGGTGGCGCCGCTGTCGACCCAGGCACAGAAACGCGCGCTGCAAGCCGGGCCCGTGCTGCTGGCGCTCGGGCTGGCCGGGCTGGCCATTACCTTGCCCGCGCAACCGCTGCCCTGGGTGGTGGCAACCATGCTGCTGATCGGGACCGGTTTCGGCATCTCCTATGCGTTCCTGAACCAGCGCGTGATGGCGGCGGCGCAAGCGGGGCAGGAGGACGCCACAGCAGGTGCCGCACCGACACTGGGAGCGCTTGGCGGTGCGGTTGGTGCGGCGCTCGCCGGTCTGGCCGGCAACAGCCTCGGGCTTGATCAGGCGTTGACGGCGACCAGCGTCACCCGAGCCAGCGTGGTGCTTGCCGGAGGCGGCGCGCTGCTGGCGCTGCTGGCCAGTGTTCTGGCCCATCGCTTGTTGCGGCGG
>JBDTMH010000079.1:0-16849 GCA_039934375.1 Burkholderiaceae bacterium
AGATTCGCCATCCCGGCCGTGTCAGTGGAACAGGCCTTGTCAACCCTGACTTCGCCGCCTTCGCAAGAGCCTTTGGTGGACATGGCGAATGTGTCACACGCACAGAAGACTTTGCACCTGCATTCGAGCGGGCTCGTGCCTGCGGAAAACTGGCCGTGCTCGAACTGCAGATTGATCCCGAGAGTATTTGCTTCAACATGCCTCCCCTTGGCGAGTTGGGCAAGCCCTGAGCGGCTTTACATTGCCCATATTCCACGCCACCATGCCATCCCTCAATCAGGAACTCGAGCGCTTCAAGCCTTCCGCAATCTCCGAGATGTTCTCGCTTGCCAGCCGGTTGAAGGCGCAGGGCCGAGACATTGTCGATCTGACGATTGGCGAGCCTGAATTCAAGACACCTGAACACATCAAGAGCGCTGCGATCGCAGCGATCAATGCCGACGTGACCAAGTACACGGGTTCAAGCGGCAACGCGGAACTGCGAGCAGCGATTTGCGCCAAATTCGAGCGGGACAATGATCTTGTTTTTCACAGTGATCAGATCCTGGTGGACAGCGGCGTCAAGCCCTTGCTGTTTCACGCCATGAAGGCGATGCTCAATGAGGGCGATGAGGTGATCCTGCCAACACCGTGCTGGACCTCGTACCCTGGCATGGTCGTGCTGGCAGGCGCAAAACCGGTCTATGTGTCGTGTTCCCGGGAGGCGGGCTTCAAGTTGCAGGCCGCTGATCTGGAGCGCGCCATTACGCCTTCGACGAAGATGCTGCTGCTCAATTCACCGAGCAACCCGACCGGGGCCACGTACAACGCGGCCGAGATGCGCGCCCTGACGGATGTGCTTTTGCGCCATCCCGATATCTGGGTGATGGCGGACGACATATACGAGCATATTGTTTGTGGTGATTTCAGGTTTGCCACGCCGGCGCAGGTTGAACCCAAACTCTATGACCGCACATTGACGCTCAACGGCGTTTCCAAGGCCTATTCAATGACGGGTTGGCGGATTGGTTATGCAGGGGGGCCGCAGCGCCTGATCCAGGCGATCCTGCAGGTCATGTCGCAAAGCACCGGTTGTGCTTGCTCCGTGAGCCAGGCTGCCGCGATTGCCGCGCTAAACGGACCCCAGGCATTCTTGCGGGAGTGGGCCGACAGCTACGAAAAGCGCCGGAACTTTCTTGTTGCGGGGCTGCGTAACGCGCCGGGCCTTGCGTGCAATGTGCCCGAAGGTGCCTTCTACCTCTTCCCGTCATGCGCGGAATTGATCGGCAAGGTCACGCCGCAAGGCCAGACTATTGCGTCGAGCGCCGATTTCGTCCGATTTCTGTTGCAGGAGCATGGCGTCGCCGTAGTGCCCGGAAGCGCATTCGAGTATGACCCCCATTTCCGGATTTCTTATGCTGTGTCACAGCACGTGCTTGACCAGGCGTGCGAGCGTATGGAGCGCGCATGCCGGGCTCTGACCTGACGTCGGCCCGATGGCCCGTGACACGGCCGACTTGCTTGTAATATGCTGGACCCCGTTTCACGCGCGACAACAAACCCGGTCACCGATTGCGGGTCGGGCGAAAATGACTCTGGCCTAGAATCACCAGGAAAGATTCGAACTCCAGAGTACCCACATTTTGTGATTCGCCGCCGCCTCCCGCCGTTTGCTGCATTGCGTGCCTTCGAGGCTGCTGCCAGGTATGGCAACTTCAAAAAGGCTGCCGAAGACCTGTGTCTTTCCGCTTCTGCCATCAGCCACCAGGTTCGATCGCTGGAAGAGTTCCTCGGTCTCAAACTGTTCAATCGCGACAGTGGAAAACCGGTGCTCACGACCTCGGGTATGGCCTACCTGGAGAGTATCAATGACGTGTTTGACCGGCTGGACGCGGCGACGAATCGGCTGGCGGTGCGAGGTGATCGCAGAGAGCTTGTGATCAATGTCTCGCCATCGCTGCTGTCGTGCTGGTTGCTGGCGCGACTGCCCACCTACAAGGCATCAAACCCGGACGTCGATATCAAGTTCCTCGGTTCCTATCAGCCGCTTGAGTTTGGTGCGGGTGACATCGATATGGCGATACGTTACGGCAGCGGTGAATGGCAGGGCGTTCGCAGCGTCTTCCTGATGCATGACGAATTGTTCCTGGTAACGAGTCCCGAAATGGCGAAAAGACTGCCACCGCTGGACCGTATCGAGGAACTCAAGGAGTTCACATTCATCTACTGTGCCCAGCATCTCGACGAATGGCAACAATGGGCCGGAATGGCCAGTTTTCCGATCGACAAGATCAAGTCCCGTCTGGAATTTGAAAGTCGATCCCTGGTGCTGGAAGCAGTGGCTGGCGGACTGGGCATTGCGATCGGTCGAATGCCTTCGGCGCTCACCTTTCTGGAGAGTGGCAAGATTTGCGCGCCGTACCCGTTGCGACTAAGAACGCAGGCCGCGTATTACCTGGTCTACCCGGAGCACCATGAACAATATGCCAACGTCAAGAGTTTCCAGGCGTGGCTGCTCGATGAAAGCCAAGTCTTCGATGGCTTGATCACCTAGGCACAGCACGGCGAAGGCCGACATCAACCTGCGCTGTGGATTTCCCGCTTGCGCCGCGCAACAAAATCCTGCAGCGCGTCCTTCTTGGCCACATCCAGTTTAGGCGCCTCGTAGTTGCCGAGCATTTTTTTCCAGATCGCCGCCGATCGTTGGGTCGCATCGAGTGAGCCTCGCTCGGCCCAGGTTTCAAAATTCGACCAGTCGGACACCAAAGGTGAGTAGAACGCGTTTCGATAACGTTCCAGTGTATGGGCGGTGCCGAAGAAGTGGCCACCCGGGCCCACTTGCCGGATGGACTCCAAGCCGATCTCCGCCTCATTGATTTTCGGCGGGTTCAGCCATGCCGTCATCAGCCCGAGCATCTCGAGGTCGAGAATGAATTTTTCGTAGGAACAGACCAGACCGCCTTCCAGCCAGCCGGCGCCATGGTTGAATACGCTGGCGTGCCCGGTCATCGCACCCCACAGGGACATCATGGACTCATATGCGGCCTGGGCGTCCGGCGCGTTCGACGCGTTGACGTTGGAGGAGCGCCAGGGCAAACCGTAGTACCGTGCCAGTTGCCCCGTCGCCTGCGCGCCGAACGTGAATTCGGGTGTACCGAACGCCGGGGAGCCGGTACGCATATCGGCGTTGCAGATGAATCCGCCGTAAATATAGGGCGCGCCGGGCCGCACTGCCTGCACCAGCGCGCATGCGGCAAGTGTCTCGGCGGTCTGCAGCGTGAGGGCTCCCGCGACGGTTGCCGGGGCCATTGCGCCGGCAAGTGCAAATGGGGTGACCGTGATCGGCTGCCCCAGCCGTGCGAACTCAATCACGCCTTGCGCGATTTCGCCATCCAGAACCAACGGCGTGTTGGTGTTGGTGTTAAGGAAGAACACCGGGTCGGCGGCCAGTTGTTCCTCTGTTTCTCCATACCATAACTTCGCCATCTCGATGGCGTCACGCGCCCGGTGGCGTCCCACGGTGAGCGGTTTCCAGGGTTTGTCGGAGAGCAGGCAGCAGGCCAGGTAGTAGTCGAGGTAACGGGATTGCGGCGGCAAGTCCTGCGCCTCGACACAGGTTCCTCCCATGATTTGCAGCACATCCGACATGGCGGTGAGTTTGAGGAAGTTCTGCTGATCCTCGAACGTGCCGTAACGCCTGCCTCGCTCGAGATCCGAAACAAAGGGCGGTCCTCCGACGGCGGTCAAGGCGAAATGCCCTTGTCCCATCGTCAACCGTTTTGCCGGGTCCAGGCCGCGCACGCTCACGGTAGGTGGCGCCTTCTTCACCAGTTCCATCACCAGGCCGGCGTCGAACTTGACGTGTTCGGACGGCTCATCCACCCGAAAACCTGCCTCGCGCAGAATGCTTCTTGCTTCGCCATCCTGGATGCGCATGCCTACGTCTTCGAGCACGGTCATGGCGGAACGATGAATCAGCTCTATCTCGTCTGGCGAGAGTGGCTCGATCGGCGCATACGGGTAGCGAAGGTCGCGCCAGGGCGCCGCGGCAAGTTCCTGCGCCGGTTTGGAACGCTTGCGCCGGGTGTTTTCGCTCATCGTGGGTTTCCTTGGTCCAAGAAGGGCAACCCTACCAGAGCGACTTCAGCACAACAAACGAAAACTATTCATTGGCAGTTGAATAATGTGGGCTTGCGGCAATGCCATGTTGGGCAATAACTTTGTTCATGCTGGCGTGAATACTTTTCGTTTGTCGTGGCGCCTGCCGAGCCGCAATATGCGCACTGAATCGAGCCGGGGAGCGCCTGTTTGTACTGTTTCGACGCATCCATTTATCAGATTCAATGAGGAGCCACAATGGCCACGAGCTTTTCCGATTTTGTTCACCGGCTGCGTTACGAAGATTTGCCAGCCGAAGTCCTGGCGGTGTTGCGCCGCAGCGTGCTCGATACGATGGGCGTTGCCATCGTCGGCAGTTCCACAGACATGTCCGCAAAGGCGCGGCTCTTCGCGCGGCGGTTCTGGGCATCCGGGGATGGTGCGCCGTCCGCGCGTATCCTGTTCGATGGCCACCTGGCCAGCCCGGCCGGCGCCGCCATGGCGGGCGCCTTCACCATTGACTCGATTGACGCCCATGACGGTTATTCAGCGGTCAAGGGCCATGCAGGGTCGGCGATTTTCCCTGGTGTGATCGCCGTCGTCGACATGCTGCGGGCGAGTGGTCGTGAGGTGGATGGCCGTGCGTTCATCACAGCGCTCGCCGTTGGTTACGAGGTGGCGTATCGCAGTGGTTTGACGCTGCATGCGACGACGTCGGACTACCACACCTCGGGTGCCTGGACCGCGGTCGGCGTGGCCGCGGCAACGGCCAAACTGCTCGGCCTCGATGCTGAAGGCATTCGCCAGGCCGCAGGTATAGCCGAGTACCACGGGCCGCGCAGCCAGATGATGCGTTGCATTGATTTTCCCTCCATGGTGCGTGATGGCGTGGGCTGGGGCGCACCGACGGGTGTCTCCAGTGCGCTGCTCGCGCAACTCGGGTTCACGGGTGCTCCTGCGATCACGGCGGAGGGTGAACAGGCAGCGCCGTTCTGGTCTGACCTGGGTCAGCGGTGGGAGATCAACAACACCCACTACAAGCCTTACCCGGTCTGCCGATGGGCGCATTCTTCGATTGACGCGGCGGCCGATCTGATGCGTGAGAACAAGCTCACCAGCGGCGATGTGGCGCGTGTGCGGATTCAGACGTTCCACTACGCCACGCGACTCGCAGGGCACGCGCCGCAATCGCTGGATGAAATCACCTATTCGATTGCATTTCCTGTGGCGGTCATGATCGTGCGCGGCAAGATCGGCGTCGATGAACTTGACCCGGCAATTCTTCAGGACGAGGAGGTCCGGCGCATCAGCCACTCGATCGAACTGGTCGAGACCGAGCATTACACCAAGATCAGCACGCGGTTGCGTTGGGCCGACGTCACGTTGTACCTGAAAGACGGTCGTGTCATCCAGTCCGATCCACGAACCCCGCGTGGAGACCCGGAGATGCCACTGTCCGATGTCGAGATATCGGGCAAATACCATCGTTTTGCCGACCCGTTGATCGGGCCAGCCCGCGCCGACCAGATCGAGGAACTCAGCGGCGTGATCGACTACCGCAACGGTGCGTTCGAGCGCTGGTTGAGCCTGGTACACATGCCCACGGGCGGTTCGACGAACTCGACCAGCGTCGACGGATCACCGGCAAAGCAACACCCCCAGGGCGCCAAGAATCCGGGTTTGCCGGTGCAGTGAGCCGTCTGGCCGTTCCCCAAGGCGAACAGCATCGCAGCGCCGCCAGATTGGCTCATCGGCTTCGCGCCCGAGCCTCCAGTGAGGGTTGATCCAAGGCCAGGATCTCGGCCGCCGCGTCGGCCAGAACCTGGCAACCGAGCACGATGTCGTCGACCTTGGTGTCTTCGGACCAGTGATGACTGACGCCGCCGATGCTCGGCACGAACAGCATGCCTGACGGTACGCGCTCCGCGAGCACCTGCGCGTCGTGGCCCGCGCCGCTCGGCATGCGGGCATGCAAGCCCGGGACGCGCCGCTCGGCCGCCTGCTCGATCGCGTTCTGCAAACTGTTGTCCATCGACTGCGGCACCGTTCGTGCCTGTGCAGCGATCGCCACGCGACATGGACCTCGGTTGGCTTGGGCCACAAGCGACTCCAGTTCCTCGGTCAGGCGGGCGAGCCTTGCGGGATCGGTATCACGGAACTGAAACACCATGTCCGCGCCGCCCGGGACGATGGAGGGCGCACCGGGGTCCAGGGTGATCTTTCCGGTGGTCCAGACAGTGCGCGGACCCGCAAGCTGCGGGAAACGGTCATAGACTTCTGACGCGAACCGAACCAGGGCAACACCGGCATCCTTGCGAACCGCCATGCGGGTGGTTCCGGCGTGGTTCTGCACACCCTCGAAAACGATCCGGAAAGTGTGGCTGCCGACGATTGCGGTCACGACACCTATGCGCAGATTGTTGTCTTCCAGGTACGCTCCCTGCTCGATATGCGCTTCCACGTAGCCCAGGGTGCGACCCGGATCGATGAGCGCCCGTTGGCGCCCCGCCAATCCGGCACGATCGAGCGCAATTCGCAATGGTGTTCCGTCGTCACGGCCCGTGCAACCGTCGATTTCCGCTTCGGGCAAGAGGCCGCAGAATGAGCGGCTGCCCAGAAACGAGCCGAAATAACCTTCTTCATCCGCCCAGGATGCGACGTCGATTCCGTGACCCAGGGTCCGCGCCACTTCCAGGCCGTAGATCACGCCCATTGCGCCATCCAGCCAACCCGCATGGGGCTGTGTTTCGCTATGACTGCCGATCAACAGCTTTCGGCCGGGCGCCTTGTCTCGGCCAATCACATTTCCGATGCCGTCGATATCCGCTGCCAGTCCGGCATCGGAAAACCGGGCGGCGAGCCAGTGGCGCGATTCGACATCTTGCGGCGAGAACGTCGGGCGATGGACGCCGGTCTTGTACAGCCCGAACTGACGCAGGGCATGCAGATCCTCCAGCAATCTGGCGCTGTTGATTTGTGGCCCGTCAATCTGGGTCATCGTTGCTTTCAATGGCATGTGAATCCAAGTCTGCAATGATGTTAGCCCAACTTGGTCCATTGTCACTACAACTGCCAATTGGACCGGTAGCCGAGCGTGGCCCTGCGGCACGTACTGCAAATGTGGATTGCTGCGCTAGTTTCCAGATCAATCCACCACCGGTCCCCGCATGAAACCGGCCCTCAATCCGAATGGGTTCTGGCGAGTACCTTGCCGGGGTTCATGATGCCCTTGGGGTCGAGCAGGTTCTTGAGTCCGCACATCATGGCCAGCGCCGTCGGAGTTTCGGTCCGCGCAAGCAGTGCCACTTTTTCCGAACCGATACCGTGTTCTGCGCTGACCGAGCCGCCCAGCGCGATGGCTGGAGCCAACACTGCTTCGGAAAGCGCGGCTTCAAGTGCGTTTGGATCTTCGCCTGTCGATGTTCCGCCAACAACGGTCACATGCAGGTTGCCATCGCCCAGGTGGCCGAACACCATCGCCCGGTGGGTATCCGAGCGGGCTGCCAAAGCCGCATCGAGTTGTGTCAAATAGTCGGGCACCTTGCCGATCGGCAAGCAGATGTCATGTGACGCCACCCAGCCGGCGCGCCCGTTGGCCTCGGGCAAAGCTTCGCGCAAGCGCCAAAACGCCAAGCGTTGTGCTTCGGACATGGCCACGGCGGCGTCAAGCACCAGACCGGTAGCGAGACCTTCGGTCAGCACAGACTCGAGAATGCCGCGCAGTTCGGCTTCGTTGCTTCCCTCTAGCTCCACCAGCGCCATCGCGGGTGGGGTGTTGGCGAACGGTGATCGACAACCTGGCACCAGCGTGGTCGCCTGCATTACGGCTGCGCGCAGCATCAGCTCGAACAGGCACAGGCGCTGGTCACTTCGCCCCGAGAGAAGGTGCAGCAGGTCCACGGCTGCTGCGGCGTTGGGCATGGCAACCAGGGCGCAAGTGACCGCAGCAGGTCGCGGATACAGCTTGAGGCTCGCGGCGGTGATGACGCCCAGCGTACCCTCCGAGCCGATGAAGATCTGCTTGAGGTCGTACCCGGTATTGTCCTTTCGCACGGTGCCCAGCTGGCTCAGCGTATCGCCGCAAGCCAACACCACTTCGAGACCCAGACACAGGTCACGCGCAACACCATACCGAAGCGCATTCATGCCGCCGGCATTGGTGGCAAGGGCGCCACCGATATGCGCCGTTGCGTCCGCGCCAAAGCGCAGCGGAAAGGTCAAGCCGTGCTGGAGCGCATGGTCTCTGACTGCGGCCACGGTCATGCCCGCATCGACGACGATACATTGGCTCGCGGTGTCGATCGTGCGTACCGAGTTCATGCGCTCCAGCGAAAGGAGAATTTCCGATCCGTCCTGCGCCGCCAGTTGCCCGCCCAAAAAACCTGTGGCACCGCCAAACGGAACAATACCTGTGCCGTATTGGGAACACAGACGTACACATTCGGCAGTCTGCGCAGAATGCGCTGGCCGCATGACCAGCTGCGCGCCGCCAGGCGCATGTCCCCACAACGCTGTGTTGTAGCGCGCAAGCCGGCTAGCGTCGCGCACCAGACCCTGATCACCCAACACCCCGCGCAGCGCGTCGGGCAACGACCGATTGGCTGGGCGCGGACGCATCGTCAACTGCGCATGCGCGCGCCAGACGGGTCGACCCGTGCGCCCAAGGTCATGCGTGCGCCGCAGCGTTTCCCGTTGATTTCGATTTCCACCGGGGCATCGGCAGCAAACGACGCGCTCTGGACGAAACCGAGTGCGAGACTTTCGTTGACACAATAGCCATAGGCGCCGGAGGTGACGTAGCCGATATAGGCCCCGTCGCGGAACACTGGCTCGCCGCCAGAGCAGTCGGCATCTTCAGCATCGACGACAAATGTGACGAAACGCTCGGCGACGGGGCGTGAACGGGCCAGCAGCGCAGCATCGCGGCCGATGAAGCCGTCGCGATTCCAGTCGACAAACCGGTCCAGGCCGGGTTCCATCGGCGTGTAGTCCGGCGCGATCTCTGCGCCCCAGGATCCAAAGGCCTTTTCAATGCGCAGGCTCACCAACGCGCGCGATCCTGCCGGCGCCAGACCCAGATCCGCACCCTGCGTCAGGATCGCGTCGTACAGGCTGCGCTGGTACATCATGGGCGTGTAGATTTCGTAGCCGAGTTCGCCGGAGAAGGAGACCCGCAAGACGAGGGCCTGCGAGGCACCGGCGACTTCCAGCTCCTGCGCCGACAGAAATCGGAAGGCATCGTTGCCGACATCCACGTGAGTGAGTCGTGCCAGCAACTCGCGTGACCGCGGACCTGCGATCATCAGTCCGGTCCAATGGTCCGACAGGTTCTCGACGGTGGCGCCTTCCATTGCATGCCGTCGGAACCAGCGCAGATGCTGATCCTGCATGGTTCCGGCACCGAACAACATGAACCGCCCGAGCGGCAATCGGACCACGGTGAGGTCGCCAAGAATCTTGCCGGACTCGAGCAGCAGCGGGCACAGTGCGATCTTGCCGTCCACCGCCGGGACCTTGCCAGCCAGCACATGGTGGAGCCAATCCTCCGCCCGGGGGCCACTCACCAGGTATTTGGCAAACGTCGAAATCTCGAACACGCCGACGTTTTCGCGCACGTTGCGGGCCTCCGCTCCCACCGTGGCCCACCAATTGGGCCGGGAGTAGGAATAGATGTCGCATGCGTCCTCGCCAGCACGGGCAAACCACAGCGGTTGCTCCCAGCCATTGTTGAAGCCGAAAACGGCGTCCAGCGCTTGCTGGCGTTCGTAGGCCGGAAACGTGCGTACCGGCCGTGCGGCGGCGCACTCCAGGTGCGGGAACGGTCGCTCCTGGCGGTTGGCATAGTAATACTTGGTGCGTTCGATCGTGAAGTTGCGTCCGGCCCATTTCCCGAAACGCGCGACGTCCCAGAAACTGACGTCCAGACTGGGCTCGCCTTCCATGATCCATTCGGCAATCGTGCGTCCGATGCCACCACCTTGATTGAAGCCGGACATCACGCCGCAGGCGCAGTAGTAGTTTTTCAGGTCGGGATGGGGCCCGATCAGCGGGCCGAGATCGGGCGAGAAAATCATCGGCCCGTTGACGATCGTCTTGATGCCGGCCCGACCGAGCGCCGGGATGCGGTCGCATGCAATTTCGAAATTCCGCTCCATGCGGTCGAGGTCGTTGGACAGGAGTTCGTGTCCGAAATCGGCCGGTGTACCGTTTACAGACCAGTGGTGACAGCGATTTTCGTAGGCGCCCAGCAGAATGCCCTTGCCCTCCTGGCGCGAATAGTAGCCGGCTTCGCTTTCGCCGATGGTGGGCAACTCGCCGGCCATGGCCTCGATTTCGGGAATCGCTTCCGTGACCAGATAGTGGTGTTCCACCGGCATGAGGGGCAAACGAATACCCGCCAGTTGCGCCACTTCGCGTGCCCACAGCCCGGCCGCATTGACGACCACGTCCGCTTGAATCGTGCCCTCGGAGGTGACCACGTCCCAGCCGCCATTGGGCAAGGCATGGGTGGCGATTACCCGGGTATGTCGGTGGATGGTCGCGCCACCCTGGCGTGCCAGCGTGGCGAATGCATTGGTGACCGAGGATGGGTCGACATGGCCCTTGATGGGTTCCCACAGAACGGCCTTGATATTGTCGGTGTTGAGCACGGGGGCAAGCCGGCGCGCCTCGTCCAGACTGATCCACTCGGTCTCCACACCATTGCGCCGGGACCGCGCACGCGACACCGCCAGCGTGGTTACTTCATCCTGTGTGGCGGCCAGATGCATGCCGCCCGTGGGGTGGTAACCGATCTCGTGACCGATCTCCTTTTCCAGTTGCTTGTACAGGTTGATGGTGTACACCTGCAGGCGCTGGGCATTGGACGGCCGAGCCAGAGAAAACAGGTTGCCTGCGGCGTGCCAGGTTGAACCCGAGGTGAGTTCACTGCGCTCGAGCAGCACGGCGTTCTTGCACCCCATCTTGACCAGGTGATACAAGATCGAGCAGCCGGTGACACCGCCGCCTATGACGACCACTTGCGCATGGCTCTTCATGAAACTTCCTTAAACAAAATCAATCCGTAACTACCGTCAATCTGCGATCGCGTCGCGCAAGCTGGGCGGGAGATCGATCGTCGATCTCTTGGCGACCGCCTCTTCCAGCCAGCCGGTTCTCAGCTGTGGAACCGAACTGATCAGAACTTTTGTGTAGGCATGCTGGGGGTCGCGCAGGATGTCCTCGGTCAGGCCCGCTTCAACGACTTCACCGCGCAACATGACCAGGGTCTCTTCTGCCAATGCGGCGACGGTTGATATGTCGTGGCTGATCAGCATGATGGACAGGCCGAGCCGACTCTTGAGGTCCTGCAGCAACGCGATGATCTGCTCACGTACGATCGAATCGAGTGCGGATGTGACTTCGTCGCAAATGATGACGTCCGGATCGGCCACCAGGGCGCGCGCCAGGTTGACGCGCTGCTTCTGGCCGCCGGATAGTTGCTGCCCATACCGGTCTGCGAACGACGCCGGCAGTTGGACCATCTCCAGGGCACTGGCTACTTTGTCCCTGCAGGCCTGTCCGGACAGGCCCAGCAGGTGCTGAACGACGCGGCCGAGCACCTTGCCAATGGTGTGTTTGGGATTCAGTGCCGTGTCGGCCGACTGAAACACGATCTGCACGCGGCGCAACTGGTCCTTGCTGCGCTGTTCAATGGCGGAGCCGAGTGACTGGTCCCCCAGCAGCAATTCGCCGCTGCTGCGCGGTACCAGTCCAGCGACTACCCGGGCAAGCGTGCTTTTGCCGGAACCGGATTCGCCAATCACCCCGAGAACACGCCCCCGATGCAGGCGCAGGCTCACGTTGGACAGCGCCTTGACAGCGTGTTGTCCGTCTGCTCCCCTGGGTCCATAGCCGGCGACGAGCTTGCTCGCCTGCAGCACGGGCGGTGCGGTCGCGGCATGCTTCGTCGGTGGTGCCGGTGATCGCAGCACGGGCGCGGCTGACGCGCCCGGACCGGGTCCGCTGGCCCGCATCAGCAAGCGGGTGTAATCGTGTTGAGGGTGCGAGATTATTTGCTGGGTGGCCCCTGCTTCCTGGATTTCGCCATCGAGCAAAACCACAATGCGGTCGGCAATCTGGGCCACGACTGCCAGATCATGGCTGACATAGATCGCTGCCGCGTGGCGCTCGCGTATCAGTTTCTTGAACGACATCAACACCGAAATCTGGGTCGTGACATCCAGCGCCGTGGTGGGCTCGTCAAACACGATCAGATCCGGGCCCGAGCCCATGGCCATTGCGGCCATGAGCCGCTGCAATTGGCCGCCGGAGACCTCGTGCGGGAAGCGCGAGCCGATACTATCGGCATCGGGCAGGTCCAGTTCCTGGTACAACGCGAATGCCTGTTGCTGTGCCTTGTCTCGAGTCGCCAGGCCATGCTCCAGCACCGGCTCTATCACCTGTTCGCCAATCGACAGACCCGGATTGAAGCCCGCTGCCGCACTTTGCGAGACATAGGCAACCCGATTGCCGCGCAGTGCGCGCAACGACGGACCTTCAAACGACAAAACGTCCTCGCCGTTCACCAGAACCCGGCCTCGGCTGCGCACCAGCCCCGGACGCAGGTATCCCAGGGCACTGAGCGCGATGGTGGTCTTGCCGGAGCCTGATTCGCCTATCAAGGCGACGACCTCGCCTGGATTGACCGTCAGGTTGATGCCAGTGACGATCGGTGGGCTGCCCGGCGCGGCCTTCTCCGCCACGATCGTCAGGTCTTGGATTTGCAGTACAGGTCCGCTCATCAGGTAAGCTCCGCGCCGCTCATGCAATCTTTCCGGCAATCGAGCGCCCGGCACTGGCGGCGAAATCGTCCACCACAAGGTTCAGGCCGATGGTGAACGAGGCAATTGCCAACGCGGGATAGATTGCCGCGGCCGAACCTCCGATCAGCCCCGGCATGTTTTCGCGCACCAGCGTTCCCCAGTCTGCATAAGGGGGCTGTACGCCCAATCCCAGGAAACTCAGGCTGCTGAGAAACAGAATGGAGAAGGACAGCCGAATGCCGAAATCCACGACCAGGGGTGTCGCCGCGTTTGGCAACACTTCGTGGAACAGAACCCAACGGGTGCTTTCGCCGCGGGCGCGCGCGACCTGCACGTAGTCCATCACGGCGATGTCCATGCCAAGCGCGCGCGCGATGCGAAAAACGCTGGTGGAGTAGATCAGTCCGGTCATGAGTATCAGCAGTGCGGCCGACGGCCCCAGCGCAGCGATGACCACCAGGCCCAGCACCAGGGTGGGAAAGGAATGTACGGTGTCGACGATCCGGCTGACGACGATGTCGACCCAGCCACCCTTGATAGCGGCAAAGATGCCCAGGGCTGTCCCCACCGACGTGGCGATCATAGTCGCGGCGCTGGCCATGCCAAGCGTCAGCCAGGCACTGTGGACAATGCGCGAAAACAGGTCGCGGCCCAGGTAGTCGGCTCCGAGCAAAACATTGCCCTTGGCTCGCGAGAAGCCGCTGTCCGATACGAACTCGGCCAACGTGAATGGCGCCAGGAATGGGCCGGCGACGGCAACCACGAGCCAGAAAGCAATGATCGCGGCGCCGATCCTGCCAGGCCCGGTGAGCTTGAACCTTGCCTTGGGCAGCGCGTCTCCGCGCGACGCAACAGGTGGGATGATTTCGGCCACGGTCGGACTCAGTCCCTCTTGCGTCGAAGCCGGGGGTTGGACACGATCGATGCAATGTCGGCCAGCAGCATGAACAGGATGTACGCTGTGCAAAAGACCATGGCGCAACTCTGGATGACCGGATAGTCGCGCGAAGCGACTCCGTCGACGATCAGCTTGGCCAAGCCTGGGTAAGCAAATACCGTCTCGACGATCACGACTCCGCTGACCAAATACGCGAGGTTCAGCGCAATCACATTGGCGATCGGTCCCATGGCGTTCACCAGCGCATGCCGGAAAACGATGCGGTGCCGGCGCACCCCCTTGAGGACCGCCATTTCGATATAGGAGGAACTCAGGATGTTGAGAATGGTGGAGCGGGTCATGCGCGCCATTTGCGCCAACAGCACCAGCGATAACGTCAGCACCGGCAGCGCCATGGTCTGCGCAAGTCGGCCCAGCGATTGGTACTCCGACATATAGGAGATGGCTGGCAACCAGCGCAACTGCACGGCAAATACCAGCACCAGCAGCGTCGCGAGCAGGAACTCGGGAATGGCAACCAGCAACATCGTCATCACCGAGACCGCCCGGTCAAACACGCTCTCCGGGTACATGGCCGACACGAGGCCCAAGCCAATCGCCGCCGGCACGACCAGCAGAGCCGTCAAGCCCGCCAGCAGCAAGGTGTTGGGCAGGCGCTGTCCGATCAGGCCTGAAATACTGGCGCCGTTGGCCAGCGAGTTACCCAGTTCCCCGCGAAACAGACCGGCAATCCATGAACCATACCGAACCACGGCCGGGCGATCCAGTCCCATCTCGATGCGCAACGCAGCGACAGCCTCTGGAGTCGCCGACTGCCCCAAGACCGCTTGGGCGACATCGCCGGGCAGCAGTTGGGTGCCGGCGAAAACGAGAACCGTGACCAGCCAAAGCGTCAGGATACCGGTTGCCAGGCGTTGCAGAATCAGTCGGAGCATCCGATGGGTGTCGTGAAAGGCGTCAATCTGTCAAGCATCCAGCAGTGCGCGATTGTCCGCGCACTGCTGTTTGCGCTGCTTGGATCAGGACTCCAGCCAGACCGTATCGGGGAAGGCATAACCGCCCAGGTAGCCGACCGGCACCTGGGTGATGCCTTTGACTTTTGCCGAAAGTCCATCGAGAAAGTCAGAGAAGCCATACACCGCGTTGCCACCCTGCTCATGCAGGATCGTTTGGATCTCACCATAGATCTGCTTGCGTTTGGCCTGATCGAGTTCGCTGCGGCCCTGGAGAATCAGCTTGTCGATAGTCGGGTCCTTGAACGCGGCCTCGTTCCAGGCAGCGGCCGAAGTCCAGCCCAACGACAACAGGATGTCGACCGTTGGCCGGGCATTCCACTGGCTGCCGTAAAAGGCACGCTTGAGCCAGATGTTGCTCCAGAAACCGTCGGCCGGCTCGCGTTTGAGATCGATGGTCAATCCGGCCCGTGCAGCCGATTGCTGAAGAATCTGGCCCATCTCGACCGATCCGATCGCTGCGTCGGACACGATCAGTTCCACCCGACCATTGGTCAACCCGGCCTTGCCAAGGTGAAACTTCGCCTTGTCGAGGTCCAGCGTCCGCTGCGCAATTGCCTTGTTGTACAGCGGATTGCTCGGCGGTACGACGTGGTCGTTGCCGATCTGTCCGTAACCTTTGAGCACGGTCTTGACATATCGCTCGCGATCGAGCAAATACTTGATCGCCAGTCTGAAATCCAGGCTGTCGGTGGGTTTGCGGTCGACCATCATCGCGAACTCGGTGAACGTCGACGAAGGTGTGTTGAACAAGACCAGGTTCGGGCGGCTCTTGATCTCGTCGATCGCGCTCGGTGGC
Source organism: Burkholderiaceae bacterium (assembly GCA_039934375.1). GTDB lineage: Bacteria > Pseudomonadota > Gammaproteobacteria > Burkholderiales > Burkholderiaceae_C > CAISIP01. Next base: position 15,592 of record JBDTMH010000079.1, read on the forward strand.
AGATTGGTGATGGCCTGTACATCACCCGAGATCAGCGCGTTGACGCGGGCAACGCCGTCCTGGATGCCGAAGAACTCCAGTTCGTCCAGGTAGGGGCGCCCCTGCTTGAAATAGTTCGGATTGCGCGTACCGATGGAGCGCACGCCGGGGCTGAACTCCTTCATCTTGTAAGGCCCGGTACCGACTGCGGTCGTGAAATCTTTCGTTCCGTCCTTGAGAATCATGAAGTGCGAGGTGCCCAGCATGATGGGAAGATCGGCGTACGCGGATTTGAGCTTGACCCGAACCGCCCCGGTGCCGTCTGCGGTCACGGTGTCGATCAGTTCCGAAAGGCTCTTGGCCACGGATCCCACTGCCGGGTCCTTGTGGCGCATGAGCGAGTAGACGACGTCCTGCGCGGTCAGCGCCTTTCCATCGTGAAACTCGACACCGCGGCGCAGTTTGAAGACCCATTCGGTCGCCGTCGGGTTCGACTCGAAAGATTCAGCCAGCTCGGGTTGTGCGACGGTATTGCTGTCGATGCGCGTCAGACCATTGAAAAAGATGTATCCGCGGATGTAGTCGGTGCTCAGCGTCTGCTTGGCCGGATCGAGGGTGTCTTTTGCGCTGCTGGAATGACCTGCGACGCGCATTTTCCCGCCACGCTTGGGCGTTTGCGCGATCGCGTCCTGCGCCTGCGTCAGCAGCCCGGCGCCGGTCACAGCTGCAATACCTGCGCCTCCAAGCCATTGCAGGATGTCGCGTCGGCTGGCGCCGCGCTTCAAACCGTCAAGGATGCGTTCGCGGTCTTCGATTCTCAGATCGTCCAGACCCAGTGTTTGACCGGGCCGTGACTTGGGAAGGTGCTGCATGTCTGTACTCCTCTTGTAATGTCGTTCGTGGCATGGAATGGACGCAAACGGACTACCGAGCCGCCAGCTGAACCGGCCGATGAACTGAGCCTGTCTACTCAGACCATTGTGCGAACCATGGATGCCCCTGCCAAGCGGAATATATTCATTGCGACTTGAACCGAATTCACTTTGAAAGCGCCAGTTCCATCAGGTGCGCGAGCGCATGGTCGGATTGCCCCAGTTGTGCGACCAGCGCCACGATCTCGCGGGCCCTGGCCGACCCGATGACCGGGTTCGCCAGTCCGAAGAACTTCTCCAGGATCTCGTCGTCGGTCAGCGCATTCTCCGGGTTGCCGTCGAGCCTGCGCGTGCCGGCATCTGCGACGGATTTGCTGCGTGAGGCTGGTTTCTTGCTTCTTCCGTTC
>JBDTMH010000080.1:0-16613 GCA_039934375.1 Burkholderiaceae bacterium
TCGACCCCTTGCACCCCATGCAAGTGCGCTACCAGGCTGCGCCACACACCGAAGCTGGCAATTATAGCCGCGCTATGCGGCTCCAAATTCAGTAGCTGGTCGACAAAAGTTCGCGGATCTCGGAGAGCTCGCGGCGCACCATCAGCAGCTGGCCGGATGCGGCGCCGGATGCTGTCTCGAAGCCGCTTTCGGTAAAGTCGTCGAGCTCGGTGTCGCCGGTCTCGATGACCTCGACGCCGTCGAGCAGCACCTCGCCGTTCTTGCGCTTGTCGCGCTCGCTTTGGATCAGCTCCTGCATCTTGTTGCGGGCGCCGCTGATGGTGAAGCCCTGGTCGTACAGCAGGTCGCGGATGCGCCGGATCATCAGCACCTCGTGGTGCTGGTAGTAGCGGCGGTTGCCGCGCCGCTTCATCGGGCGCAGCTGCGTGAACTCCTGCTCCCAGTAGCGCAGCACGTGTGGCTTGACGCCGCACAGATCTCCAACCTCACCGATGGTGAAATAACGTTTGGCGGGGATGAGCGGGAGATTATTTCCCATTGAAATCAAAGCTGTAGGCGAGAAAGCTTCGAGGTTACTCTAAGACGCGCAGGATGCAAAGCCTCTGCGCCGTGCTGCGGCACAAATACTTGACGAGATCGTGTCAAAGCGTTGTTGGCGTACGCGGCTCTTGCGGTTCTGACGACGGCTGACCCACTTGCTGGATCTGTTCCTTGAGCTTGTGGCTGGCGTGAAAGGTGACAACGCGCCGGGCCCGGATCGGGATCGCCTCGCCGGTGCGCGGATTGCGCCCCGGCCGCGGGGCCTTGGTACGGATCTGGAAATTGCCGAAACCCGAGATCTTGACGTCGGTTCCGTCCACCAGGCTGGTGGAGATGAGATCGAAGAACGCGTCGATCATGTCCTTGGATTCTCTTTTGTTGAGCCCGATCTGTTCGAACAGCAGTTCGGCCAGTTGGGCTTTGGTCAAGGCAGGAGTTTCCAGGCTTTCAATCGCGAGTTCCATCGGGCAAATCTCTTTCGTTATCTTGGCGGCTGCATAAACTGTGCGGACCCCTCATGGCCCGCGCTTGCGGTCGTCAGGCGCGCTGGCGCGCCCCCACGTCGGTGGCCAACTGGGCCAGCACCGAACGAACCACCTGCTCGATCTCCTCGTCGGTCAGGTTAGCGTTGTCGCTATTGAGCGTCAAGCGAACGGCCAGGCTTTTTTCCGCCGGCTGCGCAGGAACAACATCCCCCGGCGTCGTGGCGGCCGCGGCCTTGGGCCGATAGACGTCGAACAACGTCGCGTCGCGCAAAAGTCCCCTTGTCGGTGCAGCGTACACCGCTGCCATCAGCGCCGCGTGGCTCACCTGCTCGGCCACCAGCACGGCGATGTCGCGCTCCACCGTCTGCTGCCTGGACACCGGCTTGAAGGCAGGCACCGGGCGCTGCAGCACGGCCTCGAGGTCGAGCTCGAACATCACCGGTACGCCGGCGATCTCGTAGGCCTGGCGCCAGCGCGGGTGCAACTCGCCGACATGGCCGATGATTCTGCCGTGGAGCGAGACACTGGCGCAGCGGCCGGGGTGCATGGCGGGGTGTTCGGCCGGTGCAAACGTGGGACGCATCGGCGCCAGCAGCGCCTCGACGTCACCCTTGGCGTCAAAGAAATCGGTGGCGCGCTCCTTGCCGCTCCATTGCAGCTGGTCCGCACCACCTGCGGCCAAGGCGGCCACACGCATGGGCTGGCGCAGGCCGGCCACGGCGGTTGCGCCGTCTGGCGCGGAGGCATCGCGCAGGAACACGCGGCCGAGTTCGAACACCCGCACCCTGGCCGCCCTGCGGTCCTGGTTGAACTTGAGCACCTGCAACAAAGAGCCGAGCAGCGAGGAGCGCATCACGCTCATCTGGCTGGCGATCGGATTGAGCAGCTTCACAGGTTCGGTGTTGCCGGCGAGTTCCGCCTCCCAGCGCTCCTCGACGAAGCTGAAATTGATGGTCTCCTGGTAGCCCTGGCCGGCGAGCTGGCGCCGCACACTGAAGCTGCTGCGCTCGGCCTCGGGGCGGATCAATGCGGTGATCGGGCCCTGTGGCGGCGTGCTCGGCAAGGCGTCGTAACCCACCATGCGGGTCACTTCCTCGATCAGGTCTTCTTCGATCTTCAGGTCGAAGCGGTACGGCGGCGGCGTCACGGTGATGCTGCCGGCATTGCCTGGCGTGCCGTCCGCGGGCGTCAGCATGAGCGGCAGGCCGAGCCGGGTCAGTGCGTCGGCACATTGCGCCAGCGTCAAAGGCATGCCGGTCACCTTGGCCGCGCGGGCCACGCGCAGGGTGACAGGCGCGGGTTGCGGCAGTTGCACCTGCTGGTCGTCGATCGGGCCACACACGGTCTCGGGCGTGCCGCAGATGTCGATGATCAGCTGCGTGATGCGTTCGATGTGCGCCACCGTCTGGCTCGGGTCGACGCCGCGCTCGAAGCGGTGGCCGGCGTCGGTGGTGAAGTTGTAGCGGCGCGAGCGGCCGGCCACGGCTTCGGGCCACCAGAAGGCGGCTTCCACATAGACATTGCGCGTGTCGTCGGACACGGCGGTGGCGTCGCCGCCCATGATGCCGGCCAGCGACTCGACCTCGCGGTCGTCGGCGATCACACCCACGGTCTCGTCCACCGTGACGGTGTTGCCGTTCAGCAGCTTGAGCTGTTCGCCGGGTTTGCCCCAGCGCACGTCCAGAGCGCCGTGGATCTTGTCCAGGTCGAAAATATGGGTCGGGCGGCCGTGTTCGAACATCACGTAGTTCGAGATGTCGACCAGCGCGGTGACGCTGCGCTGGCCGCACCGCGCCAGCCGCTCGACCATCCACGCAGGTGTGCTGGCTTGGGTGTTCACGTTGCGCACCACTCGGCCAGAGAAGCGGCCGCACAGATCGGGTGCGCTCACCTTCACCGGCAGCCGGTCGTCGCAACCCACGGCCACTGGCGGGAAGGCCGGGCTGATCAACAGTGCGCCGGTCAGCGCCGACACTTCGCGTGCCACGCCAAATACGCTCAGGCAATGCGCCAGGTTGGGCGTGAGCTTGACGGTGAGCATGTTGTCGTCCAGCGCCAGCGTCTCGCGCACGTTCTGGCCCAACACCGCGTCGGGTGCCAGCTCGAGCAACCCGTCGTGGTCATCGGACATGCCCAGCTCCTTGCTCGAGCACAACATGCCGTGGCTCTCGATGCCGCGCAACTGGCCAACCTTGATCAGAAACGGCTTGCCGTCTGCGCCCGGGGGCAACTCGGCACCGACCATTGCACAGGGCACCTTGATGCCGACGCGGGCATTCGGTGCGCCGCAGACGATGTCGAGCAAGGCGCCCTGCCCCACGTCGACCTTGCATACGCGCAGGCGGTCGGCGTTCGGGTGTTGCTCGGCTGCCATGATCTCGCCGACGACGATGCCGCTGAACGGCGGCGCGACCGGCTGGATCTCTTCGATTTCCAGCCCCGCCATCGTGAGCGTGTCGGCCAGCTGGCGGGTATTGAGTGCAGGGTTGCAGAAGGTGCGCAACCAGGATTCGGGGAATTGCATGGGTCGGGCTCGGGCTCGTTCAGGCTTGCTGGAATTGCGACAGGAAACGCAGGTCGCCGTCGAAGAACAGGCGCAGGTCATCCACGCCGTAACGCAACATGGTGAGGCGGTCGACGCCGCTGCCGAACGCGAATCCGATGTAATGCTCCGGGTCCAGCCCCATGTTGCGGATCACCTGCGGATGCACCTGGCCAGAGCCCGACACCTCAAGCCAGCGCCCCTTGAGCGGGCCGGTGCCGAACTGGATGTCGATCTCGGCGCTGGGTTCGGTGAACGGGAAATAGCTGGGGCGAAATCGGATATCCAGGTCGCGCGTCTCGAAGAACGACTGGATGAAGTTCAGGTAGACGGCCTTCAGATCCTTGAAGCTCACGTTCGCGCCGACCCACAGGCCTTCGACCTGGTGGAACATCGGCGAATGCGTGGCGTCGCTGTCGACGCGGTAGGTGCGCCCGGGGGCGATGACGCGGATGTCGGGCATGCGCTCGCCGCGGGCGATCACGTCTGCATACCGGGCTGCGTGGGCACGCGCGTAGCGGATCTGCATCGGCGAGGTATGCGGGCGCAGATTCAGCCAGCGTCCCTCGGCGTCTTTCATGTCGACGTAGAAGGTGTCCTGCATCGAACGCGCGGGATGGTTCTCGGGGTTGTTCAGCGCGGTGAAGCTGAACCAGTCGGTCTCGATCTCGGGGCCGTCGGCCACGTCGAAACCCATCGAGCCGAAGATCGCCTCGATACGCTCCATCGACAGCGCGATCGGGTGCAGGCCACCCAAGCCGCGCTGACGACCAGGCAGGCTGACGTCGAGCGCCTCGGCCTGCAGTTGCCGCTGCAATTCGGCGTCGGCCAGTGCGTCGCGGCGCGCCTGCAAGGCGGTCTCGATCGCCTGCTTGGCCTTGTTGATCTCGGCGCCACGGGCTTTCTTCTCGTCGACCGGCAACGTGGCCAGGCCTTTCATCAGCTCGGTGATGCGCCCGGCCTTCCCCAGAAACTGGGCCTTCGCGTTCTCCAGCTCGGCCGGGGCGGCAGCGGCGGCGAAGGCGGCGGTGGCAGCGTCAACAATGGAATGCAGTGCGGTCATGATGTGGGGAGGAGTCAGAAAAAAGATCGGGGGCTAGCGCCGGTAAAAGCCCTAGCCCCCGAATCCTGGGAACAGACCGCGGCGTTGCCGCTGCGGCCAGCGCCTGCCGGTCAAGCAGCCAGCTTGGCCTTCACTTGCTCCACGATGCCGGCAAAAGCAGGCATGTCGTGAATGGCGATATCGGACAAAACCTTGCGGTCGATCTCGATGCCGGCCTTTTTGAGGCCGTTGGCAAACTGGCTGTAGGTCATGCCGCACTGACGGGCTGCCGCGTTGATACGGGCAATCCACAGCTGCCGGAAGACGCGCTTCTTGGTGCGGCGATCACGGTAGGCATATTGCCCAGCCTTCATCACCGCTTCTTTGGCGACGCGGAAGACATTACCGCGGCGACCGCGGAAACCTTTGGCGAGGGCGAGGACTTTCTTGTGGCGGGCGCGAGCCGTTACACCACGTTTGACGCGAGGCATGTGTTACTCCTTGTTCGTCGTTGATCAGATGCCAAAGCCGGGCAACATCTGCGCCACGTGACCCATATTGGTCTCATGGACAGCTGTCGAACCGCGCAGATGGCGCTTGTTCTTGGTGGTCTTCTTGGTCAGGATGTGACGTTTGAAGGCTTGACCGCGCTTGACGGTGCCACCGGGACGAACGCGGAAACGTTTTTTCGCGCTGCTCTTGGTCTTCATCTTGGGCATTTGAATGCTCCTTTTGGCTTGTGCTCGTGAGGCGTCTGCAAGTAATTTGCAGCCTTGTTGGCCCCGAGCCACTTGTTGTGGCGAGGGTTGAATCTTGCCACTTCTGCAACCCACCGGTGACCAAACCGGTGCATCGCAAATCTACTTCTGCTTCATTTCAGGACGCTGCCGTTGCCGCTGCATCCGCGCCAGCCTTGGTATTGGCCGGCTTCTTCTTGCCTGGCGCGATCATCATGATCATCTGGCGCCCTTCGAGCTTGGGAAACTGCTCCACGATAATCGTGTCAGCCAGTTCGGCCCGGATACGGTTGAGCAACGCCATCCCGATTTCCTGGTGCGTGATCTCGCGGCCGCGGTAGCGTAGCGTGATCTTGCACTTGTCGCCCTCAGCGAGAAATCGCTTGATGTTGCGCATCTTGATGTTGTAATCGCCGTCGTCCGTGCCTGGACGGAACTTGATCTCCTTGATCTCGATGACCGTCTGCTTGGCTTTCGCTTCCGCCGCCTTTTTCTGCTCCTGGTATTTGAACTTCCCGTAGTCCATCAATCGACAGACCGGCGGATTCGCCGTGGGAGAGATTTCAACCAGATCGACATCCAGTTCCCCGGCCTGACGGAGGGCTTCCATCAGGCTGACGACACCCAGAGGTTCGTTTTCGGGCCCGGTCAGTCGGACTTCGGGAGACATGATCTCCCGGTTGAGGCGGTGTTTACGTTCTTCGCGGTGACGACGGTCACGATATTCAGTAGCGATGGTTCAGTCCTTCAGAAATTTAGCTGCAAAACTGCAGCAAAAGCCGGTGCGACGCGAGCAAACACGGAAATATTGTCCTGGCTAGGAGACAACCGTCCTGTGAGTGATGTCGGACAGGATCTTTTGCAAGAACGCGTCCACGGGCATCACGCCGAGGTCTTGGTTACCCCGGGCTCGCACTGCAACAGCACCAGCCGCCTTTTCCTTGTCACCTACGACAAGGATGAAAGGCAGCTTTTGCAACGAATGCTCGCGTATTTTATACGTGATCTTCTCGTTGCGGAGGTCCGATTGCGCCCTAACCCCGTGTTTCTGCAGTGTTTTCACCACTTCTTGCGCATATTCGGCCTGTGCATCGGTGATGTTCAGCACCGAGACCTGCACTGGCGCAAGCCAGGTCGGCAAGGCGCCGGCACTCTCTTCAATCAGGATGCCGATGAAACGCTCCAGGCTCCCGACGATGGCCCGGTGCAGCATGACGGGCCGATGCCTTGCGCCATCTTCGCCGACATATTCCGCGTCAAGACGCTCGGGCATCGAAAAATCGACCTGCATGGTGCCGCATTGCCATTGCCGGCCGATCGCGTCCTTCAATGTGTATTCGATCTTCGGCCCGTAGAACGCGCCCTCGCCCGGGGAAATCTCGAACTCGCAACCGGAGGCGCGCAGACTTTCCACCAAGGCCTTCTCGGCCGTGTCCCAGACCGCATCCGAACCGATACGTTGCTCCGGTCGGGTGGCGATCTTGTAGATGATGTTGGAAAAGCCAAAGTCCTTGTAGACCTTCTGCAGCAATGCCGTGTAGTCCACGCACTCCTGCAGGATCTGCGCTTCGGTACAGAAAATGTGTCCGTCGTCCTGCGTGAACCCGCGCACGCGCATGATGCCGTGCAGGCCACCCGAGGGCTCGTTGCGGTGGCACTGGCCGAATTCACCGTAACGCAATGGCAGGTCGCGGTAGCTCTTGATGCCCTGCTTGTAGATCAGGATATGGCCCGGGCAGTTCATCGGCTTGAGAGCGTATTCGCGCTTCTCCGACTCGGTCGTGAACATGTTGTCGCGGTACTTGTCCCAGTGGCCGGTCATCTCCCACAGATGCTTGTCAATGATCTGCGGACCCTTGACTTCCTGGTAGCCGTTGTCCTGGTAGACCTTGCGCATGTATTGCTCGACGCCTTGCCACAAGGCCCAGCCTTTGGGATGCCAGAACACCAGGCCCGGTGCATGTTCATCCAGATGGAACAGGTCGAGTTCGCGCCCGAGCTTGCGGTGGTCGCGTTTCTCGGCCTCCTCGAGCATGGTCAGGTATTGCTGCAGTTCATCCTTGCTCGCCCAGGCCGTCCCGTAGATACGCTGCAACATCTCATTGCGATGGTCGCCGCGCCAGTAGGCGCCGGCCACCTTCATCAGCTTGAAGTGTTTGAGTTTGCCGGTGCTGGGCACGTGTGGGCCGCGGCACAGGTCTTCGAATTGGCCCTCCCGATACAGCGACACGTCCTCACCCGCCGGAATGCTGGCAATGATCTCGGCCTTGTAGGCTTCGCCGATGCTCTTGAAATACGCCACCGCCTCATCGCGCGGCAATACCCGCCGTGTCACGGGCTCGTCCTTGGCGGCGAGCTCGGACATCTTCTTCTCGATCGCCACCAGGTCGTCCGGGCCGAATGGGCGTTTGTACGAAAAGTCGTAGTAAAAGCCGTTCTCGATCACCGGTCCGATCGTCACCTGTGCGTCGGGAAACAGTTCCTTGACGGCGTACGCCAGCAGGTGGGCCGTCGAATGGCGGATCACCTCCAGGCCATCGGCGTCCTTGGCGGTGATGATGGACAGAGCGACGTCGTGATCGATGTTGTGGCTGGTGTCGACCACCTTGCCGTCGATCTTGCCGGCCAGGGCCGCCTTGGCCAGGCCGGCGCCGATGGATGCAGCGACGCCGGCGACCGTGACCGGGCCGGGGAATTCACGTTGGGAACCGTCGGGGAGCGTGATCTGGATCATGGTCGTGACTCTGGGCGAATGCGCCAACAAAAAAGCGCGGAACTCGTCCGCGCTTAGATTGAATGTGAAGGGAGCAGCCGGCGCACGAGGCGCGCGGATGACAACCTCGTTAGCTAGGAAAACCGGGCCGTGGTAGTTCGCGGTGTCATAACCAGCAATGCCTTTCTCGCTCTTACATTCGGTGACTGGAAGGGCTCGAGTTTACCGCAGACAAAAGCGCCGGGACAAGCCGGCGCATTTTTGCCGTGCGGGAACACCACACTTGGACCACGCGAGCTGTCAGGCCCGCGCAGTGATCAGTGGAACTGCTCTTCTTCGGTCGAACCGGTCAGCGCGGTCACACTGGACTTGCCGCCCTGGATCGTGGTGGTGACTTCGTCGAAGTAACCGGTGCCCACTTCCTGCTGGTGCGACACGAAGGTGTAGCCACGATCGCGGGCGGCGAACTCGGGCTCCTGCACCTTCTCGACATAGGCCGACATGCCGCGTTTGACGTAGTCCTGCGCCAAGTCGAACATGTTGTACCACATGGAATGGATGCCGGCGAGCGTGATGAACTGGTACTTGTAGCCCATCGCTCCGAGTTCGCGCTGGAACTTGGCAATGGTCGCGTCGTCGAGATTCTTCTTCCAGTTGAACGACGGCGAGCAGTTGTAGGCCAGCATCTTGCCCGGATGCACCTTGTGCACCGCATCGGCAAACTTCTTCGCAAACGCCAGGTCCGGCGTGCCGGTCTCGCACCACACCAGGTCGGCATAACGGGCGTAGGCGACGGCGCGGGAAATGGCCTGGTCGATGCCCTTGCGCGTCTTGTAGAAACCTTCGGCGGTACGCTCGCCGGTGATGAAGGGTTTGTCGTTCTCGTCGTAGTCGCTGGTCAGCAGGTCGGCCGCTTCGGCGTCGGTACGGGCGATCACCAGCGAGGGCACGCCGCAGACGTCGGCTGCCATGCGAGCAGCGATCAGCTTCTGATTGGCCTCCGCGGTCGGCACCAGCACCTTGCCACCCATGTGGCCGCATTTCTTGACCGAGGCCAGCTGGTCTTCCCAGTGCACGCCGGCTGCGCCAGCCTTGATCATGGCCTTCATCAATTCGAACGCATTGAGCACGCCGCCAAAGCCGGCTTCCGCATCGGCCACGATGGGCGCAAAGTTGTCGATATAGCCCGGTGCGCCGGCATCGATGCCCTTGGAGTGCTGGATCTCGTCAGCACGGCGAAAGGTGTTGTTGATGCGCTCCACGACGGTAGGCACCGAGTCGACCGGGTACAGCGACTGGTCGGGATACATCGACGCGTAGGAGTTGTTGTCGGCAGCAACCTGCCAGCCCGACAGGTAGATCGCCTTGATGCCGGCCTTGACCTGTTGCATTGCCTGGCCACCGGTCAGCGCACCCAGGCAGTTCACGTACGGCTCGGTGTGCAGCAGGTTCCACAGCTTCTCGGCACCACGGCGCGCCAAGGTGTGCTCGATCGGGAACGATCCGCGCAGCCGCACGATGTCTGCGCCGCTGTAGCCGCGCTCGATGCCTTTCCAGCGGGGGTTGGTCGCCCAGTCTTTTTCCAGGGCTTCGGCTTGTTGTTCGCGGCTGAGTTGTTCCGAGAGGCTTTGGGGCATGAGATCACTCCTTGGGTTGTTGAAACGGGTGCACAGTCTTGCGTCATGCAAATCCTGCGCCTGGGTTGAATTCTAGGTCTTGTATAAGACTTTACGCTCATCTTATGTCTTATATAAGAGTAAAAATAAATCCATTGGAATCAACAGCTTAAATTTTTGTTTCGCATTAAGAAACTGTTTTCCTCATAATGACAAAAAATGGCGCAGCGCAGCATTGGCCTTTGCCGGATTATGGAATCGTGATGCATCAAAGGCGATCGTGCGGCAAGCCATGGCGGAGCACGGCCAAGGCCAGTCGGCGGTCAACGGTCTGCGCCGCGCCGCGCGGTCGGCAGTCGCCGCGCAAACCACGCCGCAAGGCTTAGCGCAAGGCCGCAGTTTCGGCGCGCATGGCGGCGGCGATTTCGCGTTCGCGCCGGCGGGTCTGACGTGCCACCCAGACGCTGTACGCAACAATGACCGTGGTCACCGTGAGGATCAGCAAGGTCGCAGCAGCATAGATGGTGGGGTTGATGCCGCGCCGCGCGTAGCCGAAGATGACCTGCGGCAAGGTGTTGACGCCCGGGCCGGACAGGAATTCGGAGATCACCACATCGTCGAACGACAAGGTGAACGACAGCAGAAACGCCGCCAGGATGGCCTGGGCAATGCTGGGCAGTGTGATCAGCACGAACACCTGCCAGGGGCGTGCGCCGAGGTCCATCGCCGCCTCCTCGATCGATCGGTCCATGTCCAGCAGGCGCGACTGGATCACCACCATGGCATACGCCATGCCCAGCAGCGTATGGCCCAGGATGATGGTCAGCATGCCGCGCGGCGGCCAGCCCAGAAAATTCTGCGCACCCACCATCAGCAGCAGCAGCGACAGGCCGATCACCACCTCGGGCATGACCAGCGGCGCGTTCACCATGCCCGAGAAGATCGTGCGGCCGGGAAAACGCCGGTAACGCACCAGAACGAACGCGGCAAAGGTTCCCAGCGTGGCCGACAGCAGACCGGTGATCGTGGCAATCTTCACCGACAGCCAGAAGCCGTCGACGATGCGCGAGTCGTTCATCAGGGACGCATACCAGCGCAGCGAGAAACCGGTGAAACGCGCGTCCTGGCGCGTGTCGTTGAACGAAAACAACATCATGAAAAACAGCGGCGTGTACAGGAACAGGAACACCACGCCCAGCCACAACTTGCTGACATGCCGGTTCAGTGCAGCGATCATCCAGGCACCTACTTTCGCCCATCGGCGGAATCGCCGGTGTAGTGGTAGTAGATGGCCAGCGGAATCACGATGAACGCGATCATCACCACCGCCAGCGCGGTGGCGCGCGGCCAGTTGTTGCTGGTGAACATCTCGTCCCACACGACCCGGCCGATCATGATGTTCTCGGGGCCGCCGAGCAGCGACGGGATCACGAACTCACCCACCGACGGGATGAACACCAGCATGAAGCCCGCCACGATGCCGGACTTGGACAATGGCACGGTGACCAGCCAGAACGCCTTGAACGGCGACGCGCCCAGGTCGTACGCCGCCTCGAGCAGCCGGAAATCCATCTTCACCAGATTGGCGTACAGCGGCAGGATCATGAACGGCAGGTACACATAGGTCATGCCCACCAGCATCGACACATTGGTGTAGAGCATGAAGATCGGCTCCTGCGTGATCCCCAGCCACATCATGGTCTGGTTCACGATGCCCTGGTCGGCCAGAATGCCTTTCCATGCGTACACCCGCAGCAGGAACGAGGTCCAGAAAGGCAGCATCACCATCATCAATAGCGCCGGCCGTACGCTCGGCCTGGCACGTGCGATGAAATACGAGAACGGGTAACCCATGAACAGGCACAACAAGGCGGTACACAGTGCGTACCAGATCGAGCGCAGGTAAGCCTCGATGTAGATGGTGTCGAACAACGCACCGCCGTCGTCGCGCTGGAAGATCGACCAGTAGTTTTCGTACTTGAGCTTCAGCAAGCCGGTCTGCTTGTCCCAGATTGGCTTGAACGGATTGATGTCATTGCCCATGTCCACGAAGCTGATGTACAACAGGATCAGGAACGGCAGGAAGAAAAACAGCACCAGCCAGACATACGGCACGCCGATGACGAAACGCCGGCCGGGCACGAGAACTTTCGGGACAGCCATGGCGCAGTCGCCTCAGTCGCGCAACACCACGGCGGCGTCGTCGTCCCACCAGAAGAAAACGTCGTCTTCCCACGTGATGTCGCCCAGGCCGTGGCGCGAGGTATTGGCCTCGGTGATACGCACCTGCGAGCCGTCGCTGGCCTGCACCAGATAGGTGTTGTAGGAACCGAAGTAGGCAATCTCCTTGACCTTGCCGGCGAACAGGTTCTTGTCCACGCCAGGTTTGCGTTTGCTGATGTCGATCTTCTCGGGCCGCACCGCAATCGCCACCGCCATGTTGATCTTGCCGCTGACACCATGGCCGACATGGATCTCGCCGATGCCGGTGGTTGCGGCGCAGCGATCCGCCTCATCGACGCTGAGCCGGCCCTCGAACAAGTTGACGTTGCCGATGAAGTCGGCCACGAAGCGGTTGGCCGGATGCTCGTAGACCTCCTGGGGCGAACCGATCTGCAGCACCCTGCCCTTGCTCATGACCGCGATCCGGCCGGCCATGGTCATGGCCTCCGCCTGGTCGTGGGTCACCATGACGCAGGTCACTTCGACCTGCTCGATGATGTTGACCAGTTCGAACTGCGTCTGCTCGCGCAGCTTCTTGTCCAGCGCACCCAGCGGTTCGTCGAGCAGCAGCAGCTTGGGCCGCTTGGCCAGACTGCGCGCCAGCGCAACCCGCTGCTGCTGTCCGCCCGAGAGCTGGTGCGGCTTGCGCTTGGCGAATGCCCCGAGTTGCACCAGCTCGAGCATCTCGCCAACCCGCTGCTTGACCTGCGCGCGCGGCAGTCCTTCGCGCTTGAGGCCGAAGGCTATGTTCTCCCAGATATTCAGGTGCGGGAACAACGCGTACGACTGGAACATCATGTTCATCGGCCGGTCGTACGGCGGGAACTGGCCCACGTCCTGCCCACCCAGCAGCACCCGTCCCGATGTCGGCTTCTCGAAGCCGGCCAGCATGCGCAGCAAGGTCGACTTGCCACACCCCGAACTGCCAAGCAGGGCAAAGATCTCGCCGCGCGCGATGGACAGCGACACGTCATCCACTGCGAGCGCTTCGTCAAAGCGTTTCACCAAGTTCTCGGTGACGAGGAATCCGTCCGCCTTACTCGGGTATACCATCGGTTCATGCCTTTGGAAATGCGCCGAACAAAAAAAATCGGGCTGTTCATACAAAGTACAAACAGCCCGACGCGTGGATCAGCCGAACGCTACTTGCCCTTCTTGAAGCCGTTGTAGGCGTTGGCCATCGCCTCCCGCGCTTCGTTGGTGAAGCTGCTTGGCGGAATCATCTTGGCCATGTAGTCCGGCTCGACGAAGATCGTCTTGTTGCCGGAAATCTCGGGCTTGATCTTGTCCAGCGCCGCCTTGTTGCCGGTGGGATAACTCATCTCGTTGGCCATCCGCGCCGCATTTTCCGGGCGCAGGTAGAAGTTGATGAACTCCATCGCGTTGTTCGGGTGCTTGGCGTCCTTGGTGATACCCATGGTGTCGAAAAAACTCAATGCACCGGTACTGGGCAACATGGCCTCGATCACGTCCTTGGACTTGTTCTCCTTGGCTCGCGCCGCAGCGATGTTGATGTCACCCGACCAGCCGATGGCCACACAGGCCTTGCCGCTGGAGATGTCGTCGATCATGGTCGAGCTGAACAGGCGCACGTCCTTGCGTACCTTGGCCAGCATCTCGGCCGCGGCCTTGTAGTCGGCCGGATCGTTGGAGTACGCGTTCTTGCCGATGTAATGCAGCGCGACCGGGATGATTTCGGTTGGCGAATCCAGGTAAGCGATGCCGCAGGCCTTGAGCTTGCTGGTGTACTTGGGGTCGAACACCAGGTCCCAGGCGTTCTCCGGCATGGCCATCTTGCCCAACGCCTTGTCGACCTTGGACTTGTTGATGCCCACCGTGGTGAAGCCCCAGGCCCAGGGCACCAGGTACTTGTTGTCAGGGTCGGCGTTGGCCAGCGTCTTGAGGATGGCCGGATCGAGATTGGCCAGATTCGGGATCTTGGACTTGTCCAGCGGCTGCAGCAGGCCGCCTTCGATCTGCGGCTTGGCGAACACGGAGCCTGGAACGACGATGTCATAACCCGAGTTGCCCGCCACCAGCTTGGCGTGCAGCGCCTCGTTGGTCTCGAACGTATCGTAGTTGACCTTGATGCCGGATTCCTTCTCGAATTCGGCAATCATGCCCTCGGGAATGTAGTCGGGCCAGTTGTAGATGTTGAGTACCTTCTCTTCGGTGTTGGCCGGTGGCGCAGGTGGCGCAGGCGGTGCCGAAGGTGCGGCGGCCGGCGCAGCTGCGACCGGTGCGGGGGCGGGCGCTGCGGGCTCTTCCTTCTTGCCGCACGCTGCCAGCATGATGGCCGAAAGCGCGAGAGCGCCAATGATCTTCTTGGTGAGTTTCATGACCCGTATTTCTCCGTTCAGAATGGTGCAGATACGAATGGCGCGTGATACCCAATGCAAAAACCACGCCGAAAAATATTATAGGGACGCATGGCGGACCCGGGTCAGGTTCCGCGTCTTCAGATCCCGCAAGGTCAGGTCCAGTGCCTTGCGGATCAGGCCGACCATGTCGTCGATCTCGGAGATCGTCATTACCAGCGGCGGCGCAATGATCATCCGATCGCCCACGGCCCGCATGATGACACCCTTGTTGAAGCAGTGGGTGCGGCAGATCATGCCCACGCCGGCGCTCTCTTCGAACAGCGTGTGCGTCTTCTTGTCCTTGACCAGCACCAGGCCGGCCACGAAACCGCTGGACTCGGCCGCAGCCACCAGCGGATGGTCGTTCAGCCCGGCAAAGCTGCGTGCGAAATAGGCGCCCAGCTCGCCCCTGACCTTCTGCAGCAACTGTTCGCGCTCCATCACCGCGATATTGGCCAATGCCACGGCGCAGGCCACCGGGTGCCCGCTGTAGGTATAGCCGTGGGTGAATTCGCCGCCCTTGTCGATCAGCACCTGCGCCACCCGGTTACCCACCATCACTCCACCGAGCGGTACATAGCCACTGGTGACGGCCTTGGCAAACGTGACCAGATCGGGCTTGTAACCGAACTTCTCGTAGGCGAACCAGTGGCCCAGGCGGCCGAACGCGCAGATCACCTCGTCGCTGATCAGCAAAACGCCGTACTTGTCGACGATGCGCTGAATCTCGGGCCAGTAGCTGTCAGGTGGAATGATGACGCCGCCAGCACCTTGTATCGGCTCGGCGATGAACGCCGCCACCTTGTCGGGGCCAACCGCCAGAATCTTCTCCTCCAGCCAGCGCGCGGCGCGCACGCCGAACTCGTCGCGCGTCTCGCCGTCCTGGCCCAGTTCGAAGAAATAGGGCTGCTCGATATGGTCGATGTTGGGGATCGGCAGGTCGCCCTGCGCATGCATGCCGCTCATGCCACCCAGCGAAGCACCGGCCATGGTGCTGCCGTGGTAGCCGTTCTTGCGGCCCAGAATCACCTTGCGCTGCGGCTGGCCCAGCAGGTCCCAGTAGCGGCGCACCATGCGCACGTTGGAATCGTTGCTCTCGCTGCCGCTGGTCGAATAAAAGACATGCTGGAAGCTGCGATCGCCGACGCCCGGCGCCAGCGATGCCAGCTTGGCCGCCAGCTCAACCGCCGGTACGTTGGTGGTCTGGAAAAAACTGTTGTAGAACGGCAGCGTCATCATCTGCCGATGCGCGGCGTCCGCCAGCTCGCGCCGCCCATAACCGGCATTGACGCACCACAGGCCGCTCATCGCGTCCAGCATCTTGTTGCCTTCGGAATCCCATACGTAGATGCCTTCGCCACGCACGATGACCCGTGAGCCGCGGCTGGCCAGCTCCTGGAAATCGGTGAACGGGTGCAGAAAGTGCGCACTGTCCAGCCGCTGTATCTCCCGGGTGTCGATCACGGTATTCAAGCCTTCCATTCTCCAGGTCGATCAGGTGCGGCCACGGGCCGCCTCAGACGTGCAGCAGCAGATGCTCGCGCTCCCATGGCGAGATCACCTTCATGAACTCGTCGAACTCAAGCTCCTTGATTTCGGTATAGACGGTGACGAACTCCTTGCCCAGCACCTCGTGCAGATCAGTCTCACGGCGCAGCCAGTCCAGCGCCTCGCCCAGGCTGCGCGGCAGCGAATACGGCGCGAGATAGGCGTCACCCTTCATCTCCGGCTTGGGCTGGATCTTGTTCTTCATCCCCAGGTAGCCGCAGGCCAGCGTCATGGCCATTGCGACATAGGGGTTGGCGTCGGCGCCGATGACCCGGTTCTCGACCCGGCGCGCCTGCGCCGAGGCGATCGGCGAGCGGATGCCGACCGTCCGGTTGTCGGTGCCCCATTCGATATTGATCGGCGCCGCGGTATTGCGCGACAGGCGCCGGTAGCTGTTGACGTACGGCGCCACCAGCACCATGGCCGCAGGCACGTAGCGCTGCAGCCCCCCTATGTAATGCATGAACGCTTCCGACGGCGACCCATCCTCGTTGCTGAAGATGTTCTGGCCAGTGGCCTTGTTCAGGATGCTCTGGTGCACGTGCATCGAGCTGCCAGGCTCACCGGCGATCGGCTTGGCCATGAAGGTGGCGTACATGTCGTGGCGCAGCGCCGCCTCGCGCACCGTGCGCTTGAAGAAGAATACCTCGTCGGCCAGCCCCAGCGGCGCGGCGTGGAAGAAGTTGATCTCCATCTGGCCGGCACCGACCTCGTGGATCAGCGTATCGACGTTGAGCTCCATCTTGTCGCAATAGTCGTAGATTTCCTCGAACAGCGGGTCGAACTCGTTGACCGCGTCGATGCTGT
>JBDTMH010000081.1:0-16595 GCA_039934375.1 Burkholderiaceae bacterium
CAGGTAGGCGATGAAGAACTCCGGGATAGAGATCGTGATCAGCGTCAGGATGTTCGACACCTTGTCGATCAGCTTGCCTTCGTTGATGGCCGCCAGCACGCCCAACCCGACCGACAGTGGAATCGCGATCAGCGCCGCATAACCAGCCAGAAACAAGGTGTTTTTCAGGCGCGGCAGCAACTCATCGATGATGACGCGCTGGTTGGTCATTGAAACGCCAAGGTCTCCACGTACCGCGCCCCACAACCAGTTGAAATAGCGCACGTAGGCCGGTGCGTTCAGGCCCAGTTCCTTGCGAAATGCGGCCAGCGCCTCTGGCGTCGCACCTTGTCCCAGCACCGCCGACGCAACGTCACCGGGCAGGATCTGCGTACAGATGAAAATGAGCACGGAGACGGCGAACAGTGTCACCACTCCCTGGCCGAAACGACTCGCGATGAGTTTTAGCATGATTGGATCTTTCGAGTTTGGCTGCCTGGCGTCGCCGCGTCACAAGTCCGTCAACAGCTTGCAGCTAGGAGAGGCCCAACGCAAGAAGCGCGCCATGTGGGCCGTTTCCGACCCCCGTGGCGCGCTACCGAAGGGTAAGGCGGGGGCAATACAACATCCGCTGCAAGCCCCTCGCGATTTTACGATCCATCCAATCAGGCGAACCAGCCTTTTTCCGCTATCCGCTGGTCGTTCAGGTCGTAGCGGGCGTGTGGCTCAAGCCCACGCAATCGGGTGCTACCTGCGTCGAGCGCGTCACCGATGGCAAAACAGACCATGCCAGACTCTTCGTGCAACAGGCGCTGGCACTCGGTATACATTGCCAGTCGCTTGGCTTCGTCCAGTTCCACCCGTGCATCGACCACCAGTTTGTCGAACTTGGGGTTGTTGTAGTGGGTGTCGTTCCAGGTCTGGCCGGTGACAAAGGTCTGCGACAGTTGCAGGTCGGCGGTCGGTCGGTTGCCCCAGTAGACAGCGCAGAATGGCGCCTTGAGCCAGACGTTGTCCCAGTAACCGTCGCCCGAAACGCGTTTGACATCGAGATTGGCCTTGGCCTTCTTCAGCGACTCCTGGAAAATCACCGCCGAGTCGGTCGCACCGGTATAGGCGCCTTCAGACACCTGCAGATCGAACGGGCCTGACATGCCGGCTTTCTTGAAGTGGAAAGCTGCCTTGTCCGGGTCATACGGCCAGGGCTTCTGCTTCTTGTCGTAATACTTGTTCGCCGGGCCGATGGTGTGATCCATGCCGACAGTCGCATAACCCGAGAACACGTTCTGGATGATCTTCTGGCGGTCGATGCCGTGCTTGAGACCGAGCATCACATCGCGGCTCTTGTACGGATCGATATCGGTCAACGCGACGAACGCGAAACGGTTGCCGGAACCCTTGGACGTCACCACCTTGATGGACTTGTTCTTCTTCAACAAATCAACTGTCTTTGCATTCACGCGATTGATCGCATCGACCTGGTTGGTGACCAGGGCCTGCGTGCGCACGGCGGCGTCGCCGATGTAGCGCAACTCGACCGAATCGAAGTTGCCACGACCCGGCTTCCAGTAATTGCCAGGCTTGCGCTTGGCCACAATACGCACGCCCGGATTCCATTCGGTCAGCGTGAACGCTCCGGTGCCGTCGGGCTTGGAGAAGTCGGCCGTGCCATTGGGCACGATGATCATGTGGTAGTCGGACAGGATGAACGGCAAGTCGGCATTGCCAGTCGTCATCGTGATCTGGACCTGGTTGGCGCTCAGCTTGGTGATGTCCTTGATCGCGGTCAACAGGCCCTTGGCCGGCGATTTGGTCTCGCCGCGGTGCAGGTTGATCGAATAGATCACATCGTCCGCGTCCAGCGCCTTGCCCGAGGTGAACGTGATGCCCTTGCGAATGTTGAAGATCCAATCGGTCGCGCCGGGCTTGGACTCCCAGCTCTCTGCCAGCTCGGGGGTGGCGTTGCCTACGTTGTCGATCTCGACCAGGGTGTTCCAGAACATCAGGCTGTACGCGATCGGGATCGAATCGGCATAAGTGCGCGGATCCAGACTGTCCGACGCCGAGCCACCCTCCATGCCCAGGCGCAGCACGCCGCCTTTCTTGGGAGTGCCTTGTGCCATCGCAGGCATGCTGGCAAACGCAGCACCCAGGCCTACGGCCGACGCACCCGCGATCAGCTGACGGCGATCGAGCACGATGCCAGATTCCGTTGTTGTTTCTTGCATTGTCATTTTCGAGAATCTCCTAGAAAGTCGATGAATATGGTTTCAGGGTACCTACGCACGAGGGGTCGGCAGCCGTCATCCGCGGCACGTCCAAACCAGGCTGCAACCGCATCCTAACCACTGAACTCCTGTTTAAGGATACAGACAATCCCTTAGAGAATCGGGTCCGCGGCTATCAACGCATCAATTTGTTGAATTGACCCCAGCACAATCGTCGCAATTCGGACAATCAAGGTCGTAATTGACGATGCCGCGCGACGCGGGATAGCGCCACTGACGAAGGCATCGGCGCCAGACCGCAAACGCAGCTTTTCAGGCGAGAACCGGATAGCCCCGATCGGTGGCAAATTGCGCCTGTTCGACGATCGGCTGGTAGTCGGTCAGCGTCACCGCGCGCAGATCGCGGATGCACAGTGGCGCCAGCAGATGGCGTGCCGTCTTCGGCAAATCCAGCAAGACGTCGCGCAGTACCTGGGCCTGGTCGTCGCTCAACGCGCGTGACCCAATCAGTGGCAAACCTGGCGCTCCAGCCGTGTACTGCAGCGTGCGCACACCCGCCAGCAGCTGCGGCGCATAACGCATGGCCAGTCCCAACGTGGCACAGTCGATGGCCGCAACCTGCGCCTTGCCAGACTGCACCATTGCCAGGCTCGCAAGGTGGCTACCCGAGACCTCGATCCGGGAGAGGAAGCGACCGTCCCGCGCCAGCGGTGCCAGCGTGTGGCGCAGGGCGTTCATGCCGCTGTGCGAGTGCGCCTGATTGATTGCAGCAACCGATCCTCGCAACTGTTCCAGACTGTGTGCACCGTCGTTCGGCACGACGATGGCGCTGCGATAGCAGATGCCCTCGCAGCCTGGCAGGTCGAAAGCCAGCACTGCCAGCACCCGCACGTCCTCGCCCAGCGCCGTGACCAGCGGATAGCCACAGGTCTGCGACAACAGCAAGTCGGGCGAGCGCCAAAACGCCATCAGGTCTTCCATCACTGGCACTGGCGCAACCCGCATGGCGCCGTTCCAGCCGCGCCGGTGCAGCGCATCCACCACGGCGTGCAGCAGGTCTTCCCACGCGCAAGCCAGCGCCGGCGTGACGTTGTACATTGGCAGCGCCAGCCGCCACGGCGGTTGCACCGCCGTCAAACGCTGCGATCCGGCACCGTCGGATGCACCGGCGCGTCGACTGGCGTCAACCCGAAACGCCAGGCCAGCTCCGTGTATCCGCCGATGCGAAAACCACCGCAGCGCGCGATGTATGCCTCCCGATCGGCCCAGTACACCCGCGCCAGCAAGTACCAGGGCAGTGTTGGCAAGTCATGGTGAACCAGGTGGTAGTTGTTGTTCAGATAAAGCAGGCGCATCGGCCAGGACGCTTCGTTGATGGCAATCCGGTGTTTGCATTCAGGTGCGGCCCGATGCTCGTAATACGAGCGCACCATGGCCAGCGACAGCGCCGGATACGCCACGGCAATCAGGTAGTACCAGGGCGCTATGCCGGCACCGACCTGGATAGCCGCCAGCATGGAGACCAGCAAAACCAGGTGCAACGACCACATCGGCACATACTTGTAGTTGCCGCTCCGCACCTGATCAATGGCCTCGCCCACGACGGCGCCAATCGCCATCGCCGGGCCAAAGACAAAACGGCCCCAGAAGCGCTTGCGGTGCACGAACAGCGCCCGCATCAACCAGCCGCTGCGTTGCCAGGTTTCATCCGACACGTAATGGGTTTCCGGGTCGACTCCAGGCGTCGTCAGGTGGGCGTCGTTATGGTGGCGCAGATGGCTTTCGGCGTAAAGGGTATACGGAAACCAGACCGCCAGAGGCGCAAATCCCAGCAGCTTGTTCAGGCCGCGGTGTCGCGTCGGGTGTCCGTGCACCAGTTCGTGCTGCAACGACATATACCAGGTGCAGCTCACGATCAGCAGCAAGGTGGTCGCCAACAGGCCCAGCGCGTGGGACCAGTACAAAATGGCAAACCAGCATGCGTACACCACCGGTATCAGCAGCCAGGTCGGCCACTCGGTGCGGGCCATCGGCGCCGCCAACAGGCGGGCGACCACTTGCTCTTGCTGCGGACTCAGGTATTCAGACACGGTATTCCCCCAAAACTGGCATGTTCATCTGGCGGTTTGCACGTGACTGCGTCTGTCGCGTGTCGCCCCGATGAACGTTTTGGGGCCGGCACAGCAGCCGCGGGATCAAAACCCACGACCTGTTCGCACCGGCCAGGGGATTACGTGAATTCCACCCCGATCGAGCTGTGCCGCGCGGGATCATACGACAAGATCACGCGGTAGTGCAATCGGTGGCAATAGGGAAATGCGGCAGAAATACCTGGTTTGCTGCGCTGTGATCAGGGCTTTGGCCCGGATCACCGTTCGGGCCTACATGTTATCGCGCGCAATTTGCAGATCCCAGTCGCGGCTGAACAGCGGCGTGTCGCCGTCCCAGGCCTGCAGCGAGGCTTGGACACGGAATCGGTCCGCATCGGCGCTGAGCAGCGTCGTGACCGCGACCCGTGTGTTCCAGCCGGCGCGCCCGATCCCGGTCGTCAAAGCGATGCTCTGATGCGCTGACAAAGGGTCGTCGTCCTGAACCGAGAAACGCAATTCACCCCGGGTGTCATAGGCGACATCGGTATCCACGGTTTTCCAGGCCCCGCGGTCACGCGAGCGGGTCAGCACCCGAGCGCCACCGGCAAACGTCTCCAGCTGGTCCTGCGGGCGATCGGTGATGCGTGGCCGGATCGTCACCAACGCGGCCGGCGGCGCGCCCTCGGGTTCGCCGAATGGCGCCAGTCTGGCTTCCAGCACCGGATCCGGACGATACAGCGGCAACTGCAGCCGGGCGAGCGCGGTGTCGAGCGTCAAGCGATTGGCCACTGGCGACGGCCAGGCGATTGGCCAGTAACTGTTGGACAAGGCCAACCGCAGGCGATGCCCCCTTGGCACCACCTGGGCCAACGCACAAAGCCGCAGGCGCACCCGGACCATCTTGCCCGGAACCAGTGGTTGCGGCTGCTCCGGCCCATCGCGCTGCGCCAGATTCAGCAGGCCATAACTCAGCCGCAACGAGCTGCCGTCGGGCGCCACGTCACACAGGCGCGCCGCCAGCAGCGCCTGTGGCTGGTCACAGCACAGGTCGAGTTCCAGTTCGGGTTCGCCCAGCAGCTGCCAGTCCTGCGCCAGCGGCGCCGTATCCAGACACACGCTCATGGCGTCATCAATGCGCTGGTCATCCGACAGATCCGGGCCCAGGCCATAGGAACATTGGTAGCCCGCCTGTAAACCCAGGCTCTGCGGACTCTGAATCGACAACTGCGCCGGCGCGCCGGCTTGTGGCTGCAGTCCGTCACGGCAAAGAAACAGCGTCAGCGCTTGGGCATCCGGCGCCGGCCAGCAACGCTGAGCGACCCAGCGCCCGGGCCAGTGCGGCACCCGTTTGGCGGGCGCAACCCAATCGCCCATCCAGACCCGCAGCATCGGCTCGTCCATGATGCCGGTGTCCAGCTGCTTGAGCCAGTGGTCCCACCAGCGCAAGGCCTCCTGAAGGAATCCGATCGCCGGACCTGGCAGCGCCAGATGGGGCCAGCCATGGGCCCATGGGCCGATCAGGGCCTTCCTGGGGCCATGCAACTGCGCCAGCAAAGGCAGGACGTTCCGCGCGTAGCTGTCCTGCCAGCCATTGACCAGGTAGGCCGGCACCTGAATCTGCGCCGGGTCGTCGTACACCGAATCGGCTCGCCAATACGCGTCGCGCCGCTGGTGCGCAAGCCAGCGGGCAAGCGGCGGCTCGGCCTGCGCCAGCCTTTGCTGCCACATCGCGCGCCAGTCGTCCCCCACCACCGCCGGGTCCGGCGGGCAGGCCATGGCCGCGAAGAACGAGCCGCCCCAGCTGATGTTGCCTTCGAGCAGGCAGCCACCCATGAAATGGCAATCACCGTTGTAGCGCTCGTGCGCGAATCCCATCGGCATGATCGCGGCCAGGGCCGGTGGCCTGCGGGCGGCCACCTGCAGGGCATTGATGCCGCCCCAGCTGATGCCCCACATACCGACCTTGCCACAACACCAGGTCTGCGCCGCCAGCCAGGCGATCACCGCCACGCCGTCATCGATTTCCTGGCGCGTGTATTCATCGGGCAACACGCCAGCGGAGTCGCCGCTGCCCCGGATGTCGACCCGCACCGCGGCATACCCATGCCCGGCCATGTAGGGCTGGGTGATGGCATCGCGCTGGCTGGTGCCGTCGCGCCGGCGGTAGGGCAGGTATTCCAGCAGGGCCGGCACCGGGTTCTGTTCAGCGTCGACCGGCAGCCAGATCCGCGCCGCAAGCCGCACGCCGTCGGCCATGGGGATCCATGCCGTCATGATCTCGCGCACCACGCGTGGCCCGGCGGCGATGGCTATCACGGTTGCGGATCGAGCGAAAACGGGAAGTGGCAACGCACCTGGCGCCCTGGCTCCAGCTGCGTCAGAGAGGGTACGTCCACGCTGCAACGCGGCTGCGCAACCGGGCAACGGGTGTGAAAGCGGCACCCCGCGGGTGGATCCACCACGCTGGGTATCTCGCCCTGCAACACAATCCGGCGTCGTCGCCGCTGCGGGTCGATCGCCGGATTGGTCGACAACAAGGCGGCCGAATACGGGTGGGCCGGCTTGGCGAACAAGACACGCGTGGGCGCTTCCTCGACGATCTGGCCCAGGTACATCACGGCCATGCGGCCGGTCACGCGCCGGATCACGTTCAGGTTGTGGCTCACCAGCAGGTAGGTCAGGCCGAACTCCTTTTGCAGCTCCAGCAACAGATTCAGCAATTCACCTTGCACCGACACGTCCAGCCCCGCCGTGGGTTCGTCGGCGATGATGATCTGCGGCTGCATCACCAGTGCCCGCGCGACACCCACGCGCCGGGCCTGGCCGCCGGAAATCTGGTGCGGGAATTTTGCCGACACGTCGTTGGGCAGGCCAAGCCGGTGCAGCACCGCCTCGAGCCGCTTGAGCGCGTCGTCCGCCGGCAAACTGTGAATCGCGATCGGCTCGCGCAGGGCCCGCCCGATCGTCATGCGCGGCGACAACGAGGCCACGGCGTCCTGCAGCAACATCTGGATCCGGCGCCGGAACGCCAGTGGGTCACGGGCCAGCTGCGTATCGACGCTTTCCCCGCCGACGGTCACCGTTCCGCTGCTGGCCGGCGTCAAACCCACCAGCACCCGGCACAAGGTGGTCTTGCCCGATCCCGACTCGCCGACCAGCCCGACGATTTCGCCGGCATGGATGTCCAGTGTGACGTCTTCCAGCGCCCGCACCACGCCGCCGAACACGACGCTGACGCCACGCAGCGACATCAGCGGCGCGGTCTCGGCAGCAGCTGCGCCCGGCTTACACGCAGTGAAGCCGGACAGACGGGGGGCGTCTTTCATATCAATTCCTCGGCGCGGAAACATGCCACCTGGCGCTGGCCATCGATGGCGCGCAATACCGGCACGGCGTCGCGGCAGGCCTGCTGCGCATAGGCGCAGCGCGGCGCGAACACACAGGCCACCTGCGCTGCCACCGGATCCTGCACCTCGCCCGGAATCGACTTCAGGCGGCCCCCCTCGTCGTCGTCCTCGATCTCGCACTCGAGCAAGGCCCTGGTGTAGGGATGGCGTGGCGACGCCAGCACCTCGGCCACCAGGCCAGTCTCGACCACCGTGCCGCCATACATCACGCAAATGTCGTCACACAGTTGCGCCACCAGTCCCAGGTGGTGCGAGATGAAGACGATGGAGCCGGAGAATTTTCGGCGCAGCTCTTCCAGCAGGTCGACAATCTGCGCCTCGACGGTCGCGTCCAGCGCCGTGGTTGGCTCGTCGGCCAGCAGCAGATCGGGTTCGACCAGCAAGGCCATGGCAATCATCACGCGCTGGCGCATGCCACCAGAGAGTTGGTGCGGATAAGCCGCCAGGCGCAGATCCGCGTCGGCAATACCTACACTGGTCAGCGCCTGCCGGGCGCGCTGCATCGCGTCACGACGCGAGATGTCCGGATGACGGCGGCGCAATACGTCGACCAGATGGGTGCTGACGGTGAACAACGGGTTGAGTGCCGTCATCGGGTCCTGGAAAATCATCGCGATGCGCCGGCCGCGCCAATGCGCCATCTCGCGCTCGGACAGCGCCAACAGTTCGGTGCCGTCGAAATCGATCTGGCCATCGAGTCGCGTGAGATTGTTCGGTAACAGCCGCAGCAGACAATTGGCCAGGCTGGATTTGCCCGAGCCGGATTCGCCGACCACGCCCAGGATACGGCCGCGTCCGATGTCCAGATCCACGCCGCGCAGGATGTGCGCAGTGCCACGGCTGGTGGACGCATCCATGTGCAAGGACCGGATCCGCACCAGCGGTGTTGCCGCTGCAGCGCTGACGCCGACGACCGGTCCGACTTGCACCGCTACTGTCTCATGCGCCATTCACTGCTCCCGTCCGATCCGCGGGTCGACCGCATCCCGCAAGGCCTCGCCGAACAACGTGAAGCCGAGCGTGGCGACCGCCAGCGACGCGCTGGACACAACCACCGGCACCCAGGTCTGCGACAGGTACTGATAACCGTCCTGGATCAGCGTGCCCCAGCTCGCCAGCGGCGGACGCACGCCCAGCCCCAGGAATGACAGACCGGCCTCGATCGTGATCACGACCGGAATATCCATCGACGCCAGGATCACCAGCGGACCCAGAATATTGGGCAGGACATGATGCAGCACCAACCGGCCCCAGGACGCACCCAGGATCCGTTCGGCTTCCAGAAATGGTGCGCTCTTCAAGGTGAGCACCTGCGAACGGGCGACCCGGCCGAAATGCGGAATCAGCGTGATGGCCACGATGAACACGATGATCAGCATCGACGGGCCAAATACTGCGACGATGGCCAGCGCCAGCACGATGCTGGGGAACGACGAGATCACATCGAACACGATCAGTACAAAACGTTCGCTGCGTGCCGGCAGGTACGCAGCCAGAATGCCCAGCGATGTTCCCAGCGACAAGGCCATCGCGATCGCACTGATCGCCACCACCATCGCGACCGAGGCACCATGCACCATGCGTGAAAACAAGTCGCGCCCGAGATGGTCGGTGCCAAACCAGTGGGCGGCGGACGGCCCATTGAAGCGGTTCATCACGTCCAGCGCATTCGGGTCATGGGTCGCCACCCAGGGCGCGAACACCGCGCACAGCAGCACCAGCACCACAATCACCAGGCCGGTGGCCCCGGTCACGGTACGGCACACCTTGCCCAGCGTCGCGGCAACGTTGCGCCACACACTCATGGGCGACGCTCCGCTGGCCACAGAGCCATCCGATCGCGCCGCATCAGCCGTGCCCTGCGCCACTGGAGGCGCCATGCCGGATGCGCGGGTCGATCGCCGAATACGACAGGTCCACCAGCAGGTTGATCAATACGAATAAAACCACGACCACCAACACCGCACCTTGCACCACCGGGTAGTTTCGGTCGGAAATCGCACCGTAAATCAAGCGGCCCAGCCCAGGCCGCGCAAACACGATTTCAATCAGCACGCCATTGCCCAGCAGCCGACCCACACCCATGCCCAGAATGGTGATGGTCGGGATGCACGCGTTCTTGAGTGCGTATTTGTAGGTCACCAGGCGCTCAGACAAGCCATAGGCGCGCGAGGTACGGATGTAGTTCTCGCCCATCACTTCGAGCATCGAGGCGCGCACCAGACGCGCGATGAACCCGATCCAGGTCAGCGACAAGGCCAGCGTGGGCAGAATCATGCGCTTGAACTCGTCGAAAAAATCGCCGGTCTTGCTGGTGCCGAGCACCGGCAACCAGTCGAGCCAGATCGAAAACACCAGCAGCAGAAAGATCGCCAGCACAAAACCGGGCACCGCGATGAACGCCACTGACACAAAGGCCAGGATGTTGTCGAAAATCGAGCCACGGTGCGTGGCCGCGTAGATACCCAGCGGCATGCCGAGGATCACCGCCAGGCCGATCGCCGAGAAGGTCAGGATCAGCGTGTAAGGCAAGGCGTCCGCCACCATCGTATTGACACTTCGCCCGGTCACCACGTCCACGCCCAGATCACCGCTGAACACATGACTGAAGAAGCGCCACAGCCGTATGTGCACCGGCTGGTCCAGCCCCATCTCGCGGATGAACTGAGCCGAGAGTTCGGGCGTCGCCTGCGGACCCAGCAAGGTTGCAGCCGGGTCACCCGGAACGATGCTCGACAGCGTAAACAGCAGCAACATGGCACCGAACACGATCAGCAGCGTGGTCAGCAGCCGACTGCCGAGGTAACGCCAGGTCTCCTGCGCCCGGGTAAGCCCCAGCGCCATCAACTCGCGGCTCCGTGCAAGATCAACCCTCTGCGGTTACAGCCTGATGCCGACTCAGACGCCGAATTCGGCGTATTGCCAGTCGATCCAACCCGGAATGGACGCGGGTTTGATCCAGCTGCGGTTGACCACGGTATTGGCTTCGTTGGTCAACCAGACGAAGGCACTGCTCTTGTCCATCAATTGCTGCGCCTCGACGATCAATTGCCGGCGCTTGTTCGCGTCCATTTCGGAGGCGGCCTTGTTGTACAAATTCTCGAACTCGGGGCTGTTCCAGCGCGACCAGTTCCAGTCGCCGACCTGCGCCGGAAGGAACCACTGCAACACGAAGTTCGGATCGTGTTTGCCGGAGAAACGCGAAATGTACAGCTCCAGGTTTTTGCCGATGTCGCCCTTGCCCGAATTCCAGTAGGTGCCGCCTTCCTGCGCGTCGACCTGGATCGTGATGCCGACTTCAGCCAGCAGGGCCTGTGCCACCAGCGCCATGTTCTGGTACTGCTGCTGGTTGAGCACCATCAGGCGCAACTTCAGGTTGGACACGCCGGCTGCCGCCAGCAGCTTCTTGGCTTCGGCGACATTGCGCTTGTAGACCGGTGCATCTTTCCAGGCGCCCATGATCAGCGGCGGAATCGCCGTGTTCAGGCGCGGCACCTTGCCGTTGTAGCCGGCCAGCAGCATCTGGTCCACGTCCAGCCCCAGGCGGATCGCCTGGCGCACCCGCAGGTCGGCCAGCGGACCTTTGTCGACATTCATGCCGAGCCAGACATACGCCATGCTGGGCTGGTCGCTCACCGAAATGCCGGCCTGCCCGCGCAGCGGATCGGCGGCGGTCGGCGCCATCACGGCGAAGTCAACTTCGCCGGCACGCAAGGCCAGGTCCGTGGTCTTGGCATCGGTGATGACGCGCAATTCGATCTCCTCGAAATGGCGCTTGCGTCCCTTGTACCCAGCATGACGTTTGAGCGTGACACCCTTTTGCCGGTCGTAGCTGCTCACCAGATAGGGGCCCGAAGCCACCGGCTTGGTACCGTACTCGGCACCGAGTTTCTCGACCGCCTTCTTCGACACGATACAACCCGAGCCATCGGCAATCACGACGTCATAGATATTGGCGCGCGGCTTCTCCAGCACGATACGGCCTTCGTATTTGCCCTTCAGCTCGACCCCGACCAGACCCAGCCAATCTTTCTTGTAGCTGGACTCCTTGGCGCCGTCCTTGGGCGGCAGGCCGATACGCTCGAACGAGAACTTGACGTCCTCGGCGGTCATCTCGCCGTAACCGTCGCTGAACATCTGGCCCGGCTTGAGCTTGAACTCGATCACGGTCGGCGACACCTGCTTGACCTCGGCCGCGGCGTCGAGCTCGAGTTCGGTCGAATTCGGCTTCTGTGTCATCAGGCGCTGGAATATCGCGCGCATGACATTGCCTTCCGGCGGCCCGCGTCGGTAAGCCGGGTCGAGCGAATCGAATTCGCTGTCTACGCGCACCGTGATGCCCGGACGCGGCCCGGTACCGGACTGCGCCAGCACGTCGAACGGCATGATGCTACTGCCAACACCGACCGCGCCGATGCCTGCGGCCATGAAATCACGTCGGGAAAATCGTTTCACCATCGCTATGCTCCTCGTTCTGATTCATGCAAACCACATTGGCCGGGTCGCAGAGTATGCCCGGTTTACCAACCCCGCGCCGCGCGGCGCGACGATATCCACGGTAGCGCACAGGCATCGATTCAAGTGAATCGCAGGCGCTGGCCGATGCCTTTGGCCAAGGCCTTTTGCAGCAGCGCATGGCCCAGCGCGATATCACTGAGAGACAGGCCTCGGTGCCAGAACAGGATATTTTCCTCTTCATTCTCGCGGCCGGGTTTCAACCCGGCAACGATTTGTCCCATCTCGGCATGCAAGGTCTGCGCCGACAACTTGCCGGCGTCGACATGCGCGCGCAAGGATCCGAACAGCCCGCCCTTGCATTGGCTCCAGTCGTCGACGACCAATTTAGCCATGATGTCTGTCAGGCTCAGCTCCACCGCACTCATGGTCCCGTAAGGCACGACAAACGCACCCGGCTTGATCCACTCGGTCTTGAGCAGCGGCGTCGGCTCACGCAGCCGCGACGCCTCGACAACGATGTCGGCGCCGACCACCGTGTCCCGCCAGTTGTCGCACGCAACGACCGGCTTGCCCAGGTCGTCGCTGAGCCGCTGCGCGAATCCGGTCCGGCTCTCGATGCGGCGCGAATGCACGCGGATTTCGTCGAAGTCAAACAAGCCGTCGAGCAATCGAATGTTCCAGTAGGCCGTGCCACGCGCACCAATGTGGCCCAGCACCTTGGCATTCTTGCGCGCCAGGAATTTCGCGCCCACGGCCGTCACGGCGCCGGTGCGCATCTCGGTGATGGCAGTGGCGTCGATGACGGCCACGGGTATGCCGGTACGCGGATCGAACAACGTCAACATGCCCACTTCGGAGGGCAGGTCCTGCCGGTAGTTGTCGACGAAGTCTCCCACGACCTTGACGCCAGCCATGTGGATAGGCGCACCAATGGCACCCCGCAACACGTTGAAGTGCCCGTCGACCCCTGCGCGCGGGTTCAGGTGCATCCGTGGCTCGATGACACATTCGCCGCGCCCCTGCGACGCGAGGCTGCCTTCGATGGCCTGCAGCACTTCGGCGTCGGTGATACCCAGCGACTCGATGTCGGGGCCGTTGAGGTAATGGATATGAACCGCTTGCATGGCGTCTCGGACTCCGGCTGGTTGGTGATGAAGTCGGCAGATTGACCCAGGCGTCACGCCACCCCGTGCGCCTTGAACCAGGCCAACATGTGCTGCCAGCCGTCCTCGGCCGCCTCCTTGCGGTAGCTGGGGCGGTAGTCGGCATGGAACGCATGGCCGACGCCCGGGTACACGATGAAGCGGCTGGCCTTCGCATTTTTGTTGCCGGCCTTGAGCACCTCCTGCAACCGGGCAATTTCCGACACCGGAATGCCGCTGTCGGCGCCGCCGTACAGGCCCAGCACCGGGGCAAACAGGCCGGCCGCGACGTCATGCGGTGTCTGCGGCATCGTGCCCGGTGTCGGGTTGAGTGGGCCATACCAGGCTACAGCCGCCTTGATCGCCTTGTTGTGGGCCGCAAACATCCAGACCGAGCGGCCACCACGGCACATCCCGGTGATACCGATCTTGGCGGGATTGACCTTGGGCTGCTTCTCGATGAAGGCCACCAGACCATCGAGGTCCGACAACATCTGGGTGTCGGCCAGTTTGTTGGACAGAGCTACCACCTCTCCGATGTTTGTCATCTTGACCAGGTCGCCCAGACGGAAGTACGGGTCAAAGGTGACGCCCACATAACCCAGTCTGGCAAGCCGACGGCAGATGTCCTTCTGGTACTCATGCATGCCGAAAACTTCCGGCACCACGATCACCACCGGGTACTTGCCGGCCTGGGCCGGGGAGGCCATGTAAGCGGGCATCTTGTCGCCCCCCACCGGCACCCACATGTCACCGGCGTCAAGCCCTTCGGCCGGCGTGTGAATCGCCGACTGCGCATTGACCGGACCTGCGGCCAGCGCGAATCCGACAACCGTCGTCGCGGCGGCCATGAAGCCGCGACGGCGCGACTGCACGGCAGGAAATAAGCTTTCGAGATGGGGATCGGCAAATGTCGTTGGACCTTGCAGCATGCATGGACTCCTGGTGATGAATGAATGTAGACAGGTGAGCAAGTCGACAACCCGAATCCGCAGATCAACTCCACAGGTCAGTGCCAACACTGGACCGACTCAATTTATACCGGATAGTTCAGACTATCGTCGTTGCAGGGTCACCGGCGTAAACTGACCGTCGATGCATGAAACGAACGTCCATGTTCACACCAGCACCGGCATCCGCGCACTCCATCGTCTTCTGAGCTGCCGTCCGCGGCTGTTCGTGACGGGCTGGCACATGTGCTGCTTCGCGCTACCTGGCATGGCATGACACGGCTGGCCCTGATCCATGCGCTGGCGCATTCGGTCGCGCCCATCAACGACGCGCTGGCGCGCGACTGGCCGCAGGTCATGCGCATGAACCTGCTCGACGACAGCCTCTCGAGCGACCTGGCCGCCAGCGGCAAAGGGCTGGACGAAGCCATGCACGCACGGTTTGCGCGGCTGGCGCGCTATGCGGTTGCTTGTGGCAGCGATGCGATCCTGTTTACCTGCTCGGCTTTCGGTCCCTGCATCGAGGCGGTGGCGCGGACCCATGCGCCGTTGCCGGTGCTCAGACCGAACGAGGCGATGATCGCGCAGGCGGCAAGCCTGGGTTGCCGGATCGGGCTGATCGCCAGCTTTGCGCCGACCTTGCGCTCCATGCCGGCGGAATTCCCGGCCGAGACGCAACTCGAAATGGAACTGGTGGAGGACGCCATGCAGGCGCTGAATGCCGGCGACGCGGCACGCCACGATGCGCTGGTCATCAGCGCGGCCGAGAAACTGGTCGAGCGCGGCTGCGCAGTCATCGCACTGGCGCAGTTCAGCATGGCGCGTGCGCGCAAGCTGGTCGCAGAACGCACCGGCCTGCCCGTGCTCACAACAGTGGACAGTGCCGTCATCGAATTGCGCCGCCGGCTCGGCAGCGCGGCCTGATGGCTACGCGACCGCAGCCTGCAGCGTATCGCCACCCCATTTGGCCAGAGTGCCTTTTTCCGGTTTACCCGTCGGTGTGCGCGGCATCGCGACGATGAAGACGACATGCCGCGGCACCATGAACTTGGCCATGCGCGTCGCGCAATAGTCGCGCAATGCCGGCTCGGACAAGCTGCTGCCGGTCTTGAGAACAACGAACAACTTGACATCCTCTTCGGCAAACTCGCCCGGAACACCTACCGCTGCGCAGTCTTCAATGTCCGGGTGCGTCAGCGCGGCCTCCTCGATCTCGTAGGCGGACACCATCTCGCCCTTGACCCGGATGCGTTCGCTCATGCGATGCATGAAATACAGTCGGCCCTCGGCGTCGAGCCGGGCGACGTCGCCGGTGTGGAACCAAAGGTTGCGCCGGCTCTCCAGGGTTTTTTCCGGCATGCCGAAATACCCGTCGGACAATACACCCGGTTCGCGTCCGCGCACGACCAGTTCACCCGCAACACCCGGTGGCAGCAGTTCGTCGTGGGCGTCGACGATCGCCACTTCGTAGTGGTCCAGCACGATGCTGCCATCGTGCTCCCATTGCGGCACCGAGACCCAGCCCGCGTCAGTCGATCCGTAACCGCCGCCGGGCACCAGCCGCAGCTTGAAGCGCTGCTCGAATGCGTTGCGCGGCACCGGTAACGGCGTGCCCCAGGCGATACGCACGTGGTGGCTTGTCTCCAGCGGGCTCGGCGATGCGGCCCATAACAACTGCTGCACCGACCCGAGCATCATGAACCAGGTGACGCCGTGGCGGTTGATGTCGGGCCAGAACGCCCCGACACTGAAGCCGGCACGCAATACCACCCGCCCACCGACCATCATCGAAGGCAAGACGTCGTAATAGGCCGGACCGATATGCGACAACGGGTACGGCGAATAGATGACGTCGTCCTGGGTCAGCGCAAACGGCCAGATCATGTTCTCGGCGGTGCGCACGGCGTAACGATGCGACAACAGGCAACCCTTGGATACGCCGGTCGTGCCAGAGGTAAACAGGATGGCTGCGGTATCGGTGTCGCGCCCGCTGGAGCGGATATGGTCGCTGCGCTGGGACAGGATGTCTTCGAACGCAAGCACCTGCAGATCAGGGAACAGCGTGCGGGCGCGTTCCAGCCCATCGACCATGACCAGCGTGCGCAAATATGGAATGCCAGCGCGCACCTGGTCGAGGGCGTCCAGGTGGGCATCCGAACTGAGCAGGATGGACGCCTTCGTGAGGTCGATCATGCGTGCCAGTGCCGTGCCGCGAAAAGCCCGGTTGATCGACACCTCGACAGACCCGGTCTTCTTCAGCGCATACGACGCCGCCAGGTATTCGATGTTGTTCTCGAGCATGACCGCCACATGCGCCAGGGCGCCGGCGAAATTCTCGATC
>JBDTMH010000082.1:0-16580 GCA_039934375.1 Burkholderiaceae bacterium
AGCACAACATGCCAATGACAAGCCCATCCACCATCTCCTTCGGCCATGCAGGACGCGTGGTCATCGTGACCGGCGCCGCGCAAGGAATTGGCGAGGCCTGTGCACGCCGATTCGCCGGCGACGGCGCCAAGGTGGTCATCGCCGACCTGGATACGCAACGCGGCCAGGGCCTGGCCCGTGAACTGGGCGCCGATTTCATTCGCTGTGACGTCGGCGACAAGGCCCAGGTCGACGCGCTGGTGGCGCAGACGCTCACCAAACACCAGCGCATCGACATCCTGGTCAACAACGCCGGCATCCTGCGCGCCGCCGACTTCCTGGATGTCAGTGAGGCCGACTTCGACGCGGTCATGCGCGTCAACATCAAGGGCGCATTCCTGATGGGTCAGGCTGTCGCGCGGGTGATGGCGACACAAGGCGGCGGCAACATCGTCAACATGAGTTCGATCAACGCGACGGTGACGATTCCAACGATTGCCAGCTACAACATCAGCAAGGGCGGCATCAACCAGTTGACGCGCGTGATGTCGCTGGCGCTGGCTGACAAGGGCATCCGTGTCAACGCTGTCGCACCCGGCACCATTGCCACCGAGATGGCCATCAAGGCGGTGCTGGCGACCGAAGATGCACGCAACCGGGTGATGAGCCGCACGCCGATGAAACGCCTGGGCGAACCGTCGGAGATCGCCGACGTCGTGGCCTGGCTGGCCAGCGATGCGGCCAGTTATGTCACGGGTGAAATCGTCGTCGTGGATGGCGGGCGCATGACGCTGAACTACACGGTGGCGGTCTGACGCCGGGGCACCGCGGGCTCGGCGAGGGCGGCTGAGATCACGCTGCCATTCTGGCAGCGCGACAAACCCGGTCACGCTGCTGGCACTCGGCCAGGATCACAATAGGCCGATGAACCGGCGCATGCCCTTTCCCGCCTTCAATGCCTTGCGCCGCCAACTGGTGCTCGGCGGCCTGGCGCCGGCACTCGGCCTGGCCGCGACGGCGGGACTGACCGACGGGCTGCCATCCGAGCGGCGCGCGCCGACATTCCCGCGCGACCACGGCAGCCACCCCCTCACGCGCATCGAGTGGTGGTACATCACCGGGCACACACAGATCGGCTCCGCTGCGACCGCGCAGGTCTACGGCTTTCAGCTGACCTTCTTCCGGACCCGGGTTCAGGCGACCCAGCAGCTGGCCTCCAAATTCGCCGCGCGCCAGTTGCTGTTTGCCCATGCCGCGCTGAGCGACGTGACCGCTCGGCGTTTCCGGCACGACCAGCGCATCGCGCGTGAAGGATTTGGCGTCGCGCAGGCCTCCGAGCGAGACCTGGACGTGCGGCTGCGCGACTGGAGCCTGGTACATCGGAACGGCCGCTACGAGGCCCGGATCAGCGCCGATGGTTTCGCACTGGAACTGGATTTTTCTCCCACGATGCCGGTGCTGCTGCAAGGAGATCAGGGTTGGTCGCGCAAGGGCCCGCAAGCAACCCAGGCCAGCCACTATTACAGCGATCCGCAGCTGGCATTCGAAGGCCATGTTGCGGTGGACGGTCGCGCTGCGGCTGTGTCGGGCGCGGGTGCGCGTGGGGTCGACAGCACGCGGTTCACCCCGGTCGACGGCGCAGCCTGGCTCGACCATGAATGGAGCGACAGCCTGCTGGATGCGAATGCGGTGGGCTGGGACTGGATCGGCATCAACCTGTTCGACGGCAGCGCATTGACGGTGTTCCGGATCCGCGACAAAAACGGCCTGACGCTGTGGGATGGCGGCTCGTTTCGCCAGCCCAAACTCAACGACGGCGTGCGGCCCTATGTATTCAAACTTGGTGAGGCCATGATGCAGGCGACTCGCAACTGGAAGAGTCCGCGCACGCAGGCCAGCTACCCGGTCGAGTGGTCGCTGCGCACACCGGGCCAAATCTACGTGCTGCGCGCTTTGCTCGACGACCAGGAGCTGGACAGCCGCAACTCGACCGGCGCGATCTACTGGGAGGGCCTGTGCGACCTGTTCGACAATCAGCGCCAGCACGTGGGGCGCGGCTATCTGGAGATGACGGGGTACGCCAGACCATTGGTACTGTAGCCGGATGGCCGGGCCTGCCAGTCAACTGCGGCCATGACCGACAATGGGGCCCACACGCCAGCGGCGGCGGCACCCCCGGGGCCCAGTGCACGACGACTTTTCAAGCAAGTTCCAACACCCCATCCTGCATGACGACTGAACGCGCCAAGGCGCCATCCCCACGATCACTGTCCGGCCTGGGCCCGTTTCTTCGCCCCTATCGCGGCCGCATCGCGCTGGCCGCCGTGTTCCTGGTCATGGCGGCCTTGACCACGCTGGTGTTTCCGATCGCCTTGCGCTTCCTGATCGACGGCGGCCTGATGGGCGGCGCGGCGAAAGCGGCTGCGAAGGCGACCGATGACGGCGGCCGGGTAATGGCCTTGCGCGAGCATTTCGTCGACCTGTTCGCGGTCGCGGTAGCGCTCGGCCTGTTCTCTGCCGGACGCTTTTACATGGTCAGCTGGCTGGGTGAACGCGTCACGGCCGACCTGCGCAACGCGGTCTATGCCCATGTGTTGCGCCAGAGCCCCGAATTCTTCGAGACCACCCAGACCGGGGAGGTGCTGAGCCGGCTGACCGTGGACACCACGCTGGTGCAGACCGTCGTGGGGTCGTCGCTGAGCATGGGGCTGCGCAATACCGTCATGGGCACCGGTGCACTGGCCATGCTGATCTGGACCAATCCTTATGTGATGGTCCAGGTGCTGGGAATGCTGGTCGCGATCGTGGTGCCCAGCATCTGGTATGGCCGGCGCGTGCGCAAGCTCTCACGGGCCAGCCAGGACCGGGTGGCGGACTCCAGCGCGATAGCCGCCGAAGTGCTCAATGCAATTCCGGTGGTGCAGAGTTATGTCGCCGAGGACCGCGAGGCGCGCCGGTTCGACCATTCGACGGAAAATGCGTTCAAGGTCGCAGTCCGGCGCTCGCGTGCGCGCTCGGTGCTGGTGGCTTTCATCATCATCGCCACGTCGGCCGCCTTGTTGTGGGGCCTTTACCAGGGCACAGAGGCCGTCATGGCCGGCCGCATCTCGGCCGGCCACCTGGGACAGACCGTGGTTTACGTGATCATCCTGGCCAGCGCGTTCGCGGTGCTCGGCGAGATCTATGGTGACCTGCTGCGCGCGGCCGGGGCGACCGAGCGGCTGATGGAACTGCTCGACAGCCACTCGCCGATCCGCTCCCCGCTGCAGCCGCTGGCCGCACCGCAACGCGGCGCCGGCAGCACCGTGCAGTTCGAACAGGTTGAATTCCACTACCCCTCGCGCCCGAACCACCCGGCGCTCGGCAACTTCTCGCTGGACATCGCCGCCGGCGAAACCGTCGCGCTGGTCGGCCCCAGCGGTGCCGGCAAGAGCACGGTGTTCCAGTTGCTGCTGCGGTTTTACGACCCGCAGCAAGGAAGCATCTCGCTCAACGGCGTGCCAACCCGCGACCTGGCACTGGCGGATCTGCGCCAGCAGATCGGCATCGTGCCGCAGGACGCAGTGATCTTTTCGGCCAACGCGATGGAGAACATCCGTTATGGCAAACCCGCCGCCAGCGACGACGAGGTGATGGCCGCTGCGCGTGCCGCCTTCGCCGACGAGTTCATCAACCATCTGCCCGAGGGGTACCAGACCTTCCTGGGTGAACGCGGCGTGCGCCTGAGTGGTGGCCAGCGCCAGCGCATCGCGATCGCGCGCGCGATGCTGAAGAACCCGCCGCTACTGCTGCTCGACGAGGCCACCAGCGCGCTGGACGCCGAAAGCGAGCGCATGGTGCAGGCCGCGCTGGAATCGGCCATGCGCGGGCGTACCACGCTGGTGATCGCGCACCGGCTGGCGACCGTGCAAAAAGCGGATCGCATCATCGTGCTGGAGCAGTCACGCATGGTGGAACAGGGAACACATGCGCAGCTGGTAGCCAAGGGTGGCATCTACGCGCGGCTGGCCGAGTTGCAATTCGTCGCCTGATCCCGCCGGCCGCCACAGCACTGCGGTCCATACCGCGGCGCAGCGCGCAAAGGCGGGGCAGAGCCCTACTGCAGCGGCCCCTTGAGCAGTTCAGGCAGCGCCAGTTGCATGACCTCGATGCCTTCGTCAGCCAGGGCCTCGGTCTCGTCCCTGCTGGCCTGTCCGCGGATGCCGCGGTGTTCGGTCTCGCCATAGTGGATACGTCGTGCTTCTTCGGCAAAGCGCTCGCCGACATCCTCGGTGCTGGCCAGTATGCGCCTGGCCATGCCCAGCCATGCGGCCTGCAAGGCAGTCTGCACGTCGTTGCCGGCCACAACATCCTGACGCGGCTGCTTGGCTTCGGCAGGTGCGCTGGCATGGCCCAGATTCAGACGCGGAGCACTGAGCTTCTTGGTGATGCCGTTGTCGCCGCACAGCGGGCAGGTCACCAGCCCACGGGCGAGCTGGCTGGCGTATTCTTCCTCGGACGCGAACCAGCCTTCAAAACTGTGCGCCTGGGCACATTGAAGATCCAGTACTTTCATGGCCCGATTATCCGACAGCGGGCTGCGCCGTGCGGCGATGCCAGTCGAGCAGCCATGCGCCAGACACGACGTTCTGCAACCACAAGGCAGCGACCAGGGTCTTGCCGTCGCTCACCTGGCCGTCGCGGCACCACAACAGCAGCTCTTCGGGTGTGGCGGTGATCACATCGAGGAACTCGCCGGGATCGAGCGCGCGCTCGCCGGCCACCAGGCCACGGGCAAACCAGATGTCGATGAATTCGGTGGAGTACGCCACCAGCGGATGCAACACCCCGGCGTGGGCCCACTCCTGCGCCTGGTAGCCGGTTTCCTCGCGCAGTTCCCGCTGCGCGCACAGCAGCAGGTCTTCGCCGCCGTCGCGTTTACCGGCCGGGAACTCGACGATGACCTGGCCCACCGGATAACGGTACTGGCGCTCGAGCACGACGCGCAAGCCTCCCTGCGCATCGGTGAGCAGCGGGACGATCATCACGGCGCCTGGGTGCACGACATATTCGCGCGTCGATTGCCCGCCGT
This sequence comes from Burkholderiaceae bacterium, assembly GCA_039934375.1. GTDB lineage: Bacteria > Pseudomonadota > Gammaproteobacteria > Burkholderiales > Burkholderiaceae_C > CAISIP01. The sequence goes on from JBDTMH010000082.1 coordinate 5,051, forward strand.
CGGGCAGGGCCACCGTGTCGCGCCGCACGCGCAGAAAGTTGCCGGTGAAGAGTTCCTGACTGTCGACGACCCGCTCGACCAGATGGGCCTCGGCTTGCGCCGATGGCGGCTGTGGCAAGCCCACCGTTGATCAGCCCGCCATCATGCTCGCGAGCGAACGCGCGCACAAGGCCATCAGGCCGCCGGGCAAGATACCCAGCAACAGCACCAGCGCTCCGTTGCAGGTCAGCATCACGCGTACGTCCATCGGCGCCACGATGGCAGCCGTCTGCGTGGGCGCATCGAAGTACATCAGCTTGACGACACGCAGATAGTAGAAGGCACCCACCAGGGACATCATGACGGCGAAGACGGCCAATGCGACATCGGAGCCCTGCCCCGAGGAGATCAGCGCCTGCAGCACCGCCAACTTGGCATAGAAGCCCACCATCGGCGGGATGCCAGCCAGCGAGAACATGCTGATGGCCATGACACCGGCATACAGAGGGCTGCGCTGGTTCAGGCCGGCGAAGTCGGCGATATCCTCGCTCTCGAAACCCTTGCGCGACAGCAACATGACGATACCGAAGGTCACAAGCGTAGTCAGCACGTAGGTGATGACGTAGAACATGGCCGAGCCATACGCATCGGCCGACGAAATGCTGTTGCCGTTGATGACTCCCGACATCATGCCCAGCAACACGAAGCCCATCTGCGAGATGGTCGAGTACGCCAGCATGCGCTTGATATTGGTCTGCACGATCGCCGCCAGATTGCCCACCAGCAGTGAACCAACGGCGAGCACCGCCAGCATCTGCTGCCAGTCCAGCGCCAGTGGCAGCATGCCTTCGACCAGCAGACGGATGAAGATCGCGAATGCGGCCAGTTTCGGGGCACCGGCAACAAGCAAGGTCACGGCCGTGGGTGCGCCATGGTAGACGTCGGGAATCCACATGTGAAACGGCACCGCGCCGAGCTTGAACGCCAGCCCGGCGACGACGAACACCAGCCCGAATACCAGCACCTGGTGGTTGATGGCGCCGGTGGCAATGCGCTGGGCCACTTCGTTGATGTCGAGCGTTCCGGTGGCGCCGTACATCATGGACAAGCCATACAGCAGGAAGCCCGAAGCCATGGCTCCGAGCACGAAGTATTTCATCGCCGCCTCGGTCGCCTGCGTGTTGTCGCGGCGCAGGGCCACCAGCGCATAGCTGGACAAGGTCAGCAGTTCCAGGCCCATGTACAGGACCAGAAAGTTGTTGCCGCCGATCATGATGAACATGCCCAGCAGACCGAACAACGAAAGCGTGAACAGCTCGCCACCGCGCAACATATCGCGATGACCGGCATAGGGTCGGCCATAGACCAGGGTTACCAATACCGCCAGCGCGGCGAAGCACTTGAGCCAGTTGCCCATCTGATCGCTGATGATCATCTTGCCAAAACCATACTGGTTCAGTCCGCTGAGCGCATATTCAGCCTGCATGACGGCGACCACGGCCAGCGTGATCAGCGTCAAGGCATAGGTCAGCGTGCGCCCCTTGCTCTTGACGCCAAGGTCGACCATGGAAATCACACAGGCGAGCGTCAACAGGACGATTTCGGGGTAGACCGTGATCCAGCTGTAGTTGTCAATCATGGTTGCGGATCTCTCAATTCAACTTCGACATCGCAACGTGCTTGAGCAATTCGGCGACCGAGCTGTCCATCACGTCGGTAAATAGCTTCGGATAGACACCCATGTACAGCACGGCAATTGCCAGCAGCGCCAGCATCAGGAACTCGCGGGCGTTGATATCGGCCATGGCCTTGACATGGTCATTGGTCACGGGTCCCAGATAGACGCGCTTGAACATCCACAAGGTGTAGGCAGCGCCGAGGATCAACGCGACGGCGGCGCCCATGCCGACCCAGAAGTTGGCCTTGACCGCGGCCAGGATAACCATCCATTCGCCGACAAATCCCGCGGTGCCGGGAAGACCGGAATTGGCCATCGCAAACAGCAGTGCGAACGCGGCAAACTTGGGCATGGTGTTCACGACGCCGCCATAGCTGGCGATTTCGCGCGTGTGCACCCGCTCGTACAGCACGCCGATGGTCAGGAACATCGCGCCGGAGACAAAACCGTGGGCGATCATCTGCACGATGCCGCCGGCCACGCCCAGATCGGTGAAGACGAAAAAGCCGAGAGTGACGAAACCCATGTGCGCCACCGACGAATACGCCACCAGCTTTTTCATGTCGGTCTGCACAATCGCGACCAGGCCGACATAGATCACGGCAATCAGCGACAAGGCGATCATCAGCCAGGCCCACTCATGCGCAGCATCCGGCGCGATCGGCATCGAGAAGCGCAGGAAACCGTAAGCGCCGAGCTTGAGCATGATGGCCGCCAGCACCACGGAACCGCCGGTGGGCGCCTCGACGTGCGCATCGGGCAACCAGGTATGCACCGGCCACATCGGGACCTTGACCGCAAACGCCGCCAGGAAGGCGAAGAAGATGAAACTCTGCGTCCGGCCATCCAGCGGCAACGCGTACCAGGTCATCAGATCGAAACTGCCACCGGACTTGGTGTACAGATAGATCAATGCGATCAGCAACAGCAGCGAACCCAGCAGGGTATACAGGAAGAACTTGAATGCGGCATAGATCTTGTTCGGTCCGCCCCAGATGCCGATGATCAGGTACATCGGAATCAAGGTGGCTTCGAAGAACACGTAGAACAGCAGACCGTCCAGCGCACAGAACACGCCGATCATCAGACCGCTGAGAATCATGAACGCGCCCATGTACTGGTTCACGCGTTTGGTGATGATCTGCCAGCCGGCAATCACGACAATCAGGTTGATGAAGGCCGTCAGCAACACCAGCCACAGCGAGATACCATCGATGCCGAGGTGGTAGTTCACGTTGAAGCGCCCGATCCACGGCGCCTTCTCGACGAACTGCATGGCGGCGGTTCCGAGTTCGAACCTGCCATACAGCGGCAACGTGACCATCAGGCTGACAAATGCCCCGATCAGCGCAATCCAGCGTACGACGGGCGCGTGCTCGTCACCGCTCAACGCCAACAACACGACACCGAAAACGATGGGCGTCCAGATGGCCAGGCTCAGCAATCCCATTTTTATTCTTCTCCTGCGCGACTAACTGCGCCAGACGAAATACGTCATCAGGGCAAACACGCCCAGAATCATCGACAAGGCGTAATCGAACAGGAAACCGGACTGCAGCCGGCGCGTGACGCGCGACACCAGGCCGACGACCTTCCACGACCCGTTCACGATCACACCGTCTATCAGTCCCTGGTCACCGCCCTTCCACAGGCCGATACCCAGCAATCGGACACCACGGGTGAGCACGTTTTCGTTGAACCAGTCCATGTAGTACTTGTTCTCGAGCAGGGAGTAGATCGGCATGAATCGCCGCTTGATCGCCGCGGGCAGCGCCGGATTGACCATGTACATGTAGTAGGCCGACACAACACCGGCCAGCGCCAGCCAGAATGGGGCCGCACCCAGCGCGTGGGTGGCCATCGCCATCGGACCGTGGAACATTTGCGCCAGTTCCTCCATCGCCGGATGCGCCTGGGCATTGACAAAGATGGCGTCCTTGAAGAAGTCGCCGAACAGCATCGGGCCGATCGTCATGTAGCCGATCACCGCTGACGGAATCGCCAGCAGGATCAATGGAACGGTGACCACCCACGGCGATTCACGCGGACCATGGTGGGCATCATGGTGCCCGAGGTGGTCGTCGTGATGTGCATCGAGGTGTACATCCGGATTCTGGTCGAAACGCTCCTTGCCATGGAACACCAGGAAATACAGGCGGAACGAATAGAAGGCGGTGACAAATACGCCGGCGAGCACCGAGAACGACGCGAAGCCGGCGCCCGCCAAATGGCTGGCGTGCACGGCCTCGATGATGCTGTCTTTGGAATAGAAGCCGGCGAACAGTGGTGTTCCAATCAACGCCAGCGAGCCAACCAGGAAGGTGATCCAGGTGATGGGCATGTACTTGCGCAAGCCACCCATCCAGCGAATGTCCTGGTTGTGGTGCACACCCATGATGACGGAGCCGGCCGCAAGAAACAGCAAGGCCTTGAAGAAGGCATGGGTCATCAGGTGGAACACCGCGACCGAATACGCCGACGCGCCCAATGCCACTGTCATGTAGCCGAGCTGCGACAGCGTGGAATACGCGACAACGCGCTTGATGTCGTTCTGGATGATGCCCAGAAAACCCATGAACAAGGCCGTGATGGCGCCGATCACCAGCACGACGTTCAGCGCGGTCTCGCTGAGCTCGAACAGTGGCGACATGCGCGCCACCATGAAGATGCCGGCCGTCACCATCGTCGCAGCGTGGATCAGCGCCGAGATCGGAGTCGGGCCTTCCATCGAATCGGGCAACCAGACGTGCAGTGGAAACTGCGCCGACTTGCCCATGGCGCCGATGAACAGGCAGATGCAGATCACGGTGATCAGCATCCAGTCGGTGCCAGGGAAGCCCTGGCTTGCCAGCTCGCCCGACAAGGCGAACACCTCGGTGTAGTTCAGTGAGCCAGCATATGCATAGATCAGGCCGATGCCCAGGATGAAGCCGAAGTCGCCGATCCGGTTGACCATGAAGGCCTTCAGGTTGGCGAAGATCGCGCTCGGCTTGTTGAACCAGAAGCCGATCAGCAGGTACGACACCAGGCCCACTGCTTCCCAGCCGAAGAACAGTTGCAGCAGGTTGTTGCTCATGACCAGCATCAGCATCGAGAACGTGAACAGCGAGATGTAGGCGAAGAACCGGTTGTAGCCGTCGTCGTCCTGCATGTAGCCGACGGTGTACAGGTGGACCATCAACGATACGAAGGTCACCACGCACATCATCATCGCGGTCAGTCCGTCGATCAGGAAACCAACCTCCATCTTCAGCCCACCGATCTGCATCCAGGTGTAGATGGTCTCGTTGAACCGTGCGCCATGCTCGACGACGTCGCGCAAAACGCTGGCCGAGAGAACAAACGAAATCAGCACGCCGCCGATCGTGAGGCTGTGGCAGATGCGTCGGCCAATGCGGTTGCCGCCAAAGGCGGTACCGAAGATGCCGGCGACAACGGCGCCCACCAGGGGCGCCAATGCGACGACAAGCAAGGTTGCGGCTGAGAGGGTTTGGCTCATCGTATTCATCAGCCCTTGAGCGAATTGAGTTCGTCCACGTTGATGTTGGACTTGTTGCGGAACAACTGCACCAGGATCGCCAGTCCGATCGCCGATTCAGCTGCCGCAACGGTCAGAATGAAGAACACGAAGATCTGGCCGCGCATGTCACCCAGGTAGTAGGAAAACGCCACGAAGTTCATGTTGACCGCCAGCAGCATCAGCTCGATGGCCATGAGCAGGATGATCAGGTTCTTGCGGTTGAGAAAAATTCCGATGACCGCCAACGCGAACAGGATCGCGCCCAGCGTCAGGAAGTGGCCCAGCGTCAATGTCATGCCTTGTTCCCTTCTGCAGCAGGAGTGTCGGCCGCCGGCACGTCGGCGATCGGTTGGGAGGCTTGCGTGGCGCTCATCTGCACCACGCGCAGACGATCCTTGGCGTGCACGCGCACCTGCACGCCGACAGGAATGTGTTTGCTGTCCTTGCGTTCACGCAGCGTGAGCGCAATGGCGGCGATGATGGCCACCAGCAGGATAACGGCGGCGATCTGCACCGGGAACACATATTCGCTGTAAAGCAGAATGCCGAGATCGCGGGTATTGGACACCTGCCCGCTCAGCGATTGCACCACCGCCATGGCCTTGGGCTCGGACTGGCGGATACCCATCAGCACACCGGCCATCTCCAGCGCGATCACGACACCGATCAGACCTGCGAGCGGCAAATGGCGCCAGAACCCCAGGCGGATGCTGTCGAAGTTGATGTCCAGCATCATCACGACGAACAGGAAAAGCACCATTACCGCGCCGACATAGACCAGTACCAGGGCCATGGCGAGGAACTCTGCGTGCAACAGCACCCAGATCATCGCAGCCTGGACGAAAGACCAGACCAGATACAGGGCGGCATGCACCGGGTTGCGCGCTGTGACCACCCGGAAGGCGGCAAACAGCAGCAACGCAGCAAAAACGTAGAACAGTCCGGCTTTGACATCCATGGCGGGCTTTAACTTTCTCGCACCGCTTCAGCGGTATTTCGCATCTGCAGCACGGCGCTGCGCAATGTCCGCCTCGTAGCGGTCACCGACGGCCAGCAGCATTTCCTTGGTGAAATACAGGTCACCGCGCTTTTCTCCGTGGTATTCAACGATATGGGTCTCGACGATCGAGTCGACCGGGCAGCTTTCTTCGCAGAATCCGCAAAAGATGCATTTGGTCAGGTCAATGTCGTAACGCGTGGTACGGCGCGATCCGTCGGCACGTTTGTCCGACTCGATCGTGATGGCCAGCGCCGGACACACGGCTTCGCAAAGCTTGCAGGCAATGCAGCGCTCTTCGCCATTCTCGTAGCGACGCAGTGCGTGCAGACCGCGCATGCGCGGGCTCGAAGGTGTCTTCTCTTCCGGAAACTGGATCGTGACCTTGCGCCGGAACAGGTAACGCCCGGTGACCGCAAAGCCCTTGAACAACTCGAGCAGCATGAAACTCGACAGGAAGTCCTTGAGCGAGAACGGCGCTGCGACGCGGGTGGGGGAGGCGGAGGTAGCAGTGGTCATGGTGTTACTTCCAGATATTGAATGGGGTCTGCATCCAGCCACCGACCACGACCAACCACAGCAGCGTGACCGGGATGAAGACCTTCCAGCCCAAGCGCATGATCTGGTCATAGCGGAACCGCGGGAAGGTCGCGCGGGTCCAGATGAACAGACTGACGACAGCAAAGGTCTTGATGCCGAGCCAGATCCAGCCCGGAATCCAGTTGAACAGAGCACTGTCGATCGGCGAGTACCAGCCGCCCAGGAACATGATGGCGGCCAGGATGGAGATCAGCCACATGTTGGCGTATTCGGCCAGGTAGAACATCGCGTACGACATGCCCGAGTACTCGACCATGTGCCCGGCCACGATCTCGGCCTCGCCCTCGACCACGTCGAACGGATGGCGGTTGGTCTCGGCCATGCCGGAGATGATGTAGACGACAAAAATCGGCAGCAGCGGCAGCCAGTTCCAGGACAGGAAGTTCAGGCCCATCGCGGCAAACTGGCCCTTGCCCTGCCCGGTCACGATATCGGTGAGGTTCATGCTCGCCGACACCATCAGCACGACCACCAGGCAAAAGCCCATCGCGATCTCGTAGCTGACCATCTGCGCCGACGCGCGCATTGCGCCCAGGAATGAATACTTGGAGTTCGACGCCCAGCCGGCGATCACAACGCCATAAACCTCCATCGAGGTGATGGCCATGACAAACAACAAGCCGGCATTGATATTGGCCAGCGCCACGTCGGGGCCGAAAGGAATTACCGCCCAGGCAGCCATGGCCGGCATGATGGTCAGCACCGGGCCGATGAAGAACAGGCCCTTGCTGGCCGCGGTCGGCACCAGGATCTCCTTGGTCAGCAGTTTGAGCGCGTCGGCAATCGGCTGCAACATGCCCCACGGACCGACCCGATTGGGGCCGATGCGGACCTGCATCCAGCCCAGGAACTTGCGCTCCCATAAGGTCAGGTAAGCCACGGCGCCCATCAGCGGTAGCACGACCACGACGATCTTGATCAACGTCCACAACACGGGCCACGCCACCGCCGTCCACCAGGGCTCGGCGAGCAATCCGAGGCCGGCGGAATGAATCTGGTCGATCATGCCAGTGCCTCCGCGCTGGTAGCGGCATGCGGCGCCACACCAGCGTGCCGGGCATCGGCGGTCAATTGCAGCGACGGTGCGCGGCGAACAATGCTGTCCAGCTGGTAGATTGATGCCACCACCGGTTCCCCGGCGGCGGCCGCAAGGTCGATCGCTGCAGTAGTCGCGTTGCCCAACTTGTCGGCCGACACCCAAACCTGGTTGTCGGCCGGCTCCAGCCCCAGCGTTGCCAGAACGTCGCGGGCCGACTCAAATTCGAAGCCCGGCAATTCCAGCATATTGGACAGCACGCGCAACACCTTCCAGGCCGGACGCGCCTCGCCAGCGGGCTTGACCACGGCATGGAAACTCTGCACCCGCCCTTCGGCGTTGACGAAGCTGCCGGGCGTCTCGGTGAACGGCGCAATCGGCAGCAATACGTCGCTGAATGCCAGGTTGGTCTTGAACGGACTGAGCGTGACAACCATCGCGGCAGAACCCAGCGCTGTGGCTGCCGCAGCACCGGTGGCCGAATCGAATTCGGGCTCGGTATTGAGCAGCAACACTGCCTGCAGTCCGCCGGCCAGCATCTGCGCCGCATTGAGGCCGCCTTTTGCGGGAACCGCAGCGGCGAGTTGCGCCCCCACCGTGTTTGCCGCCTCGGTCAGGTAGCCGACCTTGGCGCCGGTCTGCTCGCCGATCCAGTTGGCCAGCGCGAGCAGGCTCGAAGCTTTGGCATGGTGGGCTGCAGCATTGCCCAAAAACACCGCCTTGCGCTCGCCGCCCATCAGCGAACGAGCGATGGCCACAGCAGCCTCGCTCGCCGTGCCTTTGGCGGGAGCCGACACAGCTTTTTCGGCCGCAATGGCGGCGGCAACGTCAGCCAGCGCCTGCGCCCATTGCCCTGCGGCCAGTTCCATCGAATGTGCAACCGGCATCGCCCAGTCCTGGGCGCGCCCCTGAATACGGCTGAGCTGGCAACCCAGACGCACCGACTGGCGGATACGCTGCGCGAACAGCGGATGGTCCTTGCGCAGGTTGGAACCCACGACGAGGACACGCTGCAGGTTCGACAGTTCGGCGATTGGCATTCCCAGCCAGCGCAGCTGCGTGTCCTGCGTGAACTCAGCGTTGCGCAAGCGGTAATCAATGTTTTCGCTGCCCAGCGCACGCACCAGTTTCCCGGCCAGCACCAGCTCTTCCAGTGTGTTGTGCGGGCTGACGAGGGCGCCGATGGACTGCGCGCCGTGGTCGCCCTTGATCTGCTTGAGGCCGTTGGTCACGTATTCGAGCGCGACTTGCCACTCCACTTCCTGCCAGGCACCACCGTGCTTGATCATCGGCCTGAACAGTCGCTCGGAGCCATTGAGCGCTTCATACGAGAAACGGTCACGGTCGGCGATCCAGCATTCATTGATAGCCTCGTTCTCCAGCGGAACGACCCGCATCACCTTGTTGTCCTTGACCTGCACCACCAGATTCGCACCGGTCGAGTCGTGCGGACTGACCGACTTGCGGCGCGACAGCTCCCAGGTCCGGGCGCTGTAACGGAACGGCTTGCTGGTCAGTGCGCCCACGGGGCAGATGTCGATCATGTTGCCCGACAGTTCGGAGTCGATCGACTGGCCGATGAAGGTCTCGATCTCGGCGTGTTCGCCGCGGTGCGACATGCCCAGCTCCATCACGCCGGCCACTTCCTGGCCGAACCGCACGCAACGCGTGCAGTGGATGCAGCGCGCCATCTCTTCCATCGAGACCAGCGGCCCCACGTCCTTGTGGAACACGACGCGCTTTTCTTCGTCGTACCGCGACGACGACGCGCCGTAACCGACTGCGAGATCCTGCAGCTGACACTCGCCACCCTGGTCGCAGATCGGGCAGTCCAATGGATGGTTGATGAGCAAAAACTCCATCACCGACTGCTGGGCCTTGATCGCCTTCGGGCTCTTGGTGCGCACGATCATGCCTTGCGACACCGGTGTCGCGCAGGCCGGCATCGGCTTGGGCATCTTCTCCACGTCGACCAGGCACATGCGGCAATTGGCCGCGATGCTGAGCTTCTTGTGATAGCAAAAATGCGGAATATAGGTGCCCGCCTTGTCGGCCGCATGCATGATCATGCTGCCTTCGACGATGTCGACCTTCTTGCCGTCGAGTTCGATTTCTACCATCTTCTCACCTATTCAGACGACCATCCGCCGGGTCAGCCCGACGCCGGCCAGCCCCGCGGGAAGCCGCGCAGTAGTTGCAACGACGCGCATCGGGGTTTCAGACATTTGCCGGCACCATGCAGCTCTTGTGCTCGACGTGGTACTCGAATTCATGGCGGTAGTGCTTGATCATCGCGCGCACCGGCATGGCGGCCGCGTCGCCCAGCGCGCAAATGGTACGGCCCATGATGTTCTCCGCCACCGAATCGAGCAGATCCATGTCGCTGGCACGACCCTGGCCGTTCTCGACCCGGTCGACCATGCGTGACAACCAGCCCGTGCCCTCGCGGCACGGCGTGCACTGGCCGCAGGACTCGTGCATGTAGAAATAACTCAGCCGCTGCAGTGCCTTGACCATGCAACGGGTGTCGTCCATCACGATCAGCGCGCCCGAGCCCAGCATCGAGCCGGCCTTGGCGATGGAGTCGTAGTCCATCGTGCACTGCATCATGATCTCGGCCGGCAGTACCGGTGCCGACGCACCACCGGGGATCACAGCTTTGAGTTTGCGCCCGCCACGCACGCCGCCGGCAAGTTCGAGCAGCTTCGAGAACGGCGTACCCATCGGGATCTCGTAATTGCCGGGGCGTTCTACGTCGCCGCTGACCGAATAGATCTTGGTGCCGCCATTGTTCGGCTTGCCACAGGCCAGATAGGCCGCCCCGCCGTTGCGGATGATCCATGGCACTGCCGCGAAGGTTTCGGTATTGTTGATCGTCGTCGGCTTGCCGTACACGCCGAAGCTGGCCGGGAATGGCGGCTTGAAGCGCGGCTGGCCCTTCTTGCCTTCGAGCGACTCGAGCAGTGCGGTTTCCTCGCCGCAAATGTAGGCGCCAAATCCGTGTGCTGCATGCAGCTGGAAGCTGAAGCTGCTGCCCAGGATCTTGTCACCGAGCAGGCCTGCTGCGCGGGCTTCCTCCAGCGCTTCCTCAAAACGCAAGTAGCTCTTGAAGATCTCACCGTGGATGTAGTTGTACCCGACGGAGGTGCCCATCGCATAAGCTGCAATCGCCATGCCTTCGATGACGATATGCGGGTTGAATTGCAGGATGTCGCGATCCTTGCAGGTCCCGGGCTCGCCCTCGTCCGAATTGCAGACCAGGTACTTCTGGCCCGGAAACTGGCGCGGCATGAAGCTCCACTTCAAACCGGTCGGGAAGCCGGCACCCCCGCGACCGCGCAATGCCGACTCCTTGACGGTGGCTATCACCTGGTCGGGCGTCATCCCTTCGCCGCCGTCCTGGCCCAGGATCTTGCGCAAGGCCTGGTAACCGCCGCGGGCCTCGTAGTCGGCCAGTTTCCAGTTGGCGCCGTCGAGTCCTGCGTAGATCTGGGGTTCGATATGCCGGCCATGGAAACAGCTCTCGACGCCACTGGACTGGAACTGCGCCAGCACCTTGTCAGCCTCCGTCATACGGTATCCTCCGCGCAATGCCATGCGCTGCGGTGCGAGCTTGCTTGGGAACGGCCCGGCGCGGCGCTTTCAGGAACACCTTCGCCCTGCGGGCTGCGGTGCGAGCTTGCTTGGGAACGGCCCGGCGCGGCGCTTTCAGGAACACCT